>DASXLU010000430.1:0-4473 GCA_036496065.1 Candidatus Acidiferrum sp. | reverse complement strand
AAAGTGAAAAAAATTAATGTATTACGTTTTTTACGTGAAAAAGGCTCATGTCGTAAGTGTTTGAATTTAAGCCACTTAAAAGTGGAATGGATTCGAACTATCTGCTCGGGGGGGACTTGAACCCCATTTTAGGGTTCTGTTTTCCGCTATTTTCCATGGTGTTTCCCTGGGGAATTTCCATCAGGGTAGAAATCTGTGGAAAGTAGCGGAACCAAAAGTTTGGTCTTTTTTGGTCAATCCACGTACAAAGTTTCTATGTGTTTTGATCATTGTCTGCCTTTCCACTGGGAGGTGAGAGCGCCAAAAAGTCGGCGGTCAAGCCGCCTTGCACTCTGGCTCCTTCTTTTGTGGTTGTGACGGAATTCGGGTACCAACGGTGGAATAGGTCGTCGAGATCCTCTGTTGAGAACCCTTCGTCCTGGTCTGCAGCAAAAGATGGACCCCTCGCAGCGTCCACTGCATCTGCTGTGTTTTGACGAATCGTCTGCTGACTACTTGGCTAATGGCCGATTCGACGAATGCAGTGCTGATCGTTTCCCCCTTGCCGTCGACGCTCGCCGAAGTTCGGGATGAACTCGCGGTTATTGCAGATGCATATTCTGAACTCATCAAGGCGGTCGACGAGCTTCTTCGCAGCGTTCGAACGGGCTGAACCAAACTCAACTCCATTAACAGGTCGCCCAGCCGCTCGAGGGCTTCCTCGGTATTGCCGTGCCACAGCAGATGCTTGACGCGCTCTCCAAAGCGCTTGGATACCTCAGCGCCGGTCTCTGGCCGCTCTTCCCATATGGGGCCGTCCCCGGTTGTGCCAGCGACTCCAAGACCGTGTTCAATCCCGCATGGGTTACGCAGACCAAGGTCCGCTTCAGCAACTCCAATTGTGGCGCCCGCTTTACGATGATGGCGTTGTTGGGAGCCGGCATCGGCCCCGGCCGTAGCGAGGGCCAGCCTGTCCTCCGGGCGCGTCCATCGCGTCGCCGCAAGCCGGACGGGCAAGGTGTCTATGCTACTTTGCCCCTGACCACGCTGATCACTGTCAAGAGACCCTCGCTCCCTTGTGAAGCGCTTGCGTCAATGTTAATTGGAGGGCGCTGATTCGCTCAATCCGCGTATGGTCACTCGAACCGAAACCGTTCCCGTTGCCCGGAAGTGGCGCTGGCCCCTCCAGGACGCGTTTGGTGATTTGAGAGTACGGTACGGAATCAAGCTTGGTCTGGCGGCTTTGCTGGCCTTGTATTTGGCAGAGGTCCTGCGTCTGCAACATGCCAGTTGGGCCATTCTCACCGTGCTGGTGTTGATGAGCGTACCGTATGTGGGTTCGATCACCGTTAAAGCGATCATGCGGCTGGTGGGTACTATCGCCGGAGCCCTTATTGGCATCTGGTTGGTAGGCGACTATGTGTCGACGCCGGCAATCTTCTTGCCCCTGTTTTTCTTTGTCGTCGCTTTTGCCGGCTATAAGTTCGGACAGTTCCCTGCAAGCCAGGTTCCGTATGCTTATTTCTTGACTGGGCTCACGACGATCGCCGTGGCAACCTATGGAGTCACGGACCCGGCTGATGTTTGGCAGATAGGTCTGAACCGGACGTTGGAGATTCTGGATGGCGCCCTCAGCGCGCTTCTCGTAACAACTCTGTTATGGCCGCGTTACGCGCGGGAGGAGTTTCTCGAAGCGGGGCGCGCCGCTTTGCATACGATAAGCAAACTTGTTTCGATGCGCTTGGATGCCTACGTCCGGCGGAAGGAGGTTCCCGTTGAGGTGGAACAGATTCAGCTGGCTTTTGGGGAGCGGCTATCCGTTCTACGAAACCTGCTGCAGGACGGTTCACGGGAAAGTACGGTCTTTAAGGGCCGCCTCGCGAACTACAATGCGTTCCTGGCGTCGCTCACTCACCTCTTTTATCTCGTGCTCGACCTCAGCAGGAGCCGTGCAGAGACCTCGATGCTGAGCCGGATAGATCATGAACTTGAGGCGGTGGCGGTCGCCATTTCCGAGGAGTTTGATATTCTGGCCGGACCGCATCGTCCAGGCGAAAAATTGCGCTTAAGTCGTTTGAATGAGGCGTTTGCAGCGTTTGAGGAGAAGGTTAGCGAGATTCGGGATCAGGGTGCGTTTAGCAGCACGCCACTCCAGACACAATTGGCGTTCTACGGAGGGTTTGCCGCACTGCGCTCGCTGCGCGATGAATTGAATAACATGCGCAGCCTGGCGCAGGGTTTGCCCCGCCTGGGCCAACCTTTACCCGTAGCCAGGCTGCACTGGGACTTTCTACCAACGATCGATTTGTTTTGGGTAAAGATCGGGATCAAGGGTGGCTTAGCTGCCTCGATTTCAATTCTTCTCCTGAAATGGATCAATCCGCCTGGACCGACTGCAATTCCGCTTATGGCGTGGACTCTTACTGTTTTGAGCCGGCCATTCCTGCGAGCCGGCGGGACCGGCGATCTGCGTGCTATTCAAAATGCCTTCCTGGCCGCTCTTGGTTTAGCCGCGTGTGCCGCTCTCCTGATTCTCACGACACCATTTCTAGCGGATTATCTCGTCATGAACCTGGCGTTGTTCCTTATTCTGTTTGTGCTCGGTTTCCTTACCGCTCGCGTCCCTGGCGTCACCTTCTGGATCCAAGTCACCCTTTTGTCCATTAGCGCTTTTGTTGGACTAAACCCGCAACAGCCGGTAGCGACTCAGACGATCATTGATACCTTTGTTGGCCTGATCATCGGAATGGGGATAGGAACACTCGTGGGAAGACTGATCTGGCCGGTCTTGCCTCAGAGAGTGTTGCGAGATGACTTGCTCGCGCTATTTGCGTACCTCAAAACGTTGCTGAGTGGAGATCCGCATCGAGAGAAAATTCAAACGCAGCTGGCGACCCTGCCGGTAGAGGCTCTTCGGGCGAGTCGCCAGATTCGAAGTGCCGGATGTTCCGAACGGGAAAAGGCCAGGCTTGGCGCGTTGGTTCGAGCGCTGCAAACTCTGGTGACCCGAACCACCGAGCTGGTTTACCGCAGGCAGATCTTACCGGAAATCACGGAAGCCATCCTGCGGCCGCGGTTCGAGCGTCTGGACGAAGAGTTTAGGAAGATGCTGGACGCTTTTGCCGAATGCTTTCGGAGGGGTGATTCCCGGCGAGAGTTGCCAAGCGTCAGTAGCACATTGGGCGAAATGGACGAGGCACTCGAAAGAATTCGCCAGAGCGAGATATTAAAGGGCCAGCCGCTCGAAGCACCAGTACGCATGCTCGAGCTCGGGAACCATTATCATGCAACCGGGGAAGCATTGGAAGAGTGCGCGCGATTGGTTCGTACCTTGGAGATTCGGCGGTATTGGGGGGATTATGCGCTGTAGCCAAAAACGATCCATTTTCTTTTCTGCTCCAGCGCCTACTCTAGGAAGCCCTACCGACCAGACTAGACTGCTGTTGGCCAATTTCAAAGCCCGCTGCAGGTGGTCTTCGATCTTGGGGAGGGTGAGTTGTGCAAATCCTTTGAGGTCCGGCTCGGTGCCGTTCTGAATCTCGTATCGGAAAAGCGAAGCATTGCCTTTCTGATAGTCGACTTGGCCCTCTACGTAAATAATAGCGACGAGCGATGGAGCGCAACCGTCGCATCCGGACAGCCGCATAACGTTGTGACGGAAAGCGCGCGCTCATTGGGTTAGGAAGCTGTTAGTTCGGGAAATCTCCTGTTCAGTTCGGCGACAATCAATTCGCACCGACCGATCAATTCTCGGCAGGCAACTTGGCATCTCTTGGCCTGCTGCTCGTTCTCGAAATGGCAGACGAGTAGTTCAACACTCGGAAACTGCGTCCTGCTGAGCAGATAGACCGGCCGTAAGAATGTAGTCACCTCGGATTCGGCACGCCTGATTTTATGTGGTGGCTCCGCAAAAAACGAGAATGACTGACCACTCATGTTGGGGAAAGTGATGAAAATTCACGCCGAACACGGCGCGAGCCGATAGTCATGGTGCAGCCCGTTCAATACAGGCTTGGCCACGACCGCTCGGCTCGCGCTCAGGGGATGCCGATGAGGTCGCAGCGGCGCCGGCACATCCCTTGGCGGATCGGGTACGCCTGGCCCTAACGCCATATGGGGCCGTCCTCGGTTGTAATAGGTGCTCCACATCATTAACAGGCTTCGCAAATGGCCTTCACTGAGCGGGATCGCCCAGTCAAGGCACGCGCGCCGTAGGGAGCCAATCAGTCGCTCACAAAGCGAATTTGCTTTCGGGCTCCGGTAAGGTGTTTTCAGCACTCGGAGCCGCAGGTTGGCGATCGAGGTATCGAGCGCCTGAGCATAGATACTGTCGCGGTCATGAACGAGGAACCAATAAGGATGGTCAGAGGCGATCGCCTCGCGCAACTGCTGCAAGGTCCAAGCTGCCGTCGGATTCGACGTCACATTCCAATGGAGAAGACGGCGTGACGCGTGCTCGATGATCACAAAGATGTATAGAACGCGAAACCTCGC
>DASXLU010000429.1:0-9036 GCA_036496065.1 Candidatus Acidiferrum sp. | reverse complement strand
CTTCACCAACTACATGCTTTTCTCTGTGGACGAACAGCAGCGAATCAAGGCACCGCCGCAGCCTGCAGAGTGACCTGGCTGAAAGCCTGCTGAAGAAGTGGAGAGATCAAGCGGAACGTGTTTTGCGATGAGCAGTGCGTTCGTGAAGAATCTCACCGAGGACCGCCAGTAATTCCTTGGGATTCACCGGTTTCGCAAGCGTGGCCCGCACGCCTAATTTCTGTGCAGTGATCTGATCATCGGGATCGAAGTAGCCGGAGGTGAGAATAATGGGGATGTCTCTACTGAGTTCTCGCTACTCGGCGGCGAGCTGCAATCCTGACATAAACGGCATGGACAAGTCTGAAATCACGGCATCGAAGGCTAGCGGGCGCTGCTGAAATTCGCGGAGCGCGGCTTCTCCACTGGAAACTCCAACCACGCGATAACCTTTTTGCTCGAGAGTCATGGTGCCAACGAAAACGAGAACGCCTTCGTCATCGACGAGCAGGATTTGTTCGCCATGGCCCACCGGCGCCACTCGCTGGGTTTGGCGGACAGGCACAGCGGTTTCCTGGACCGCGGGAAAATAAATTTGAAATGAAGTGCCTTTTTCGGGCTGGCTGTAGACCTTAAGAATTCCGTGATGGGCAGCGATAATTCCGTGGACCACGGAGAGTCCCAGGCCTGTGCCTTTGCCTGCGGGTTTCGTAGTGAAAAACGGATCGAAGATTCGTTCGATCGTTGCGGCATCCATTCCGCAACCGTTATCGGTGAGGGTAAGACGCACGTAGGGACCCGACGGGGTGGGCGAGTAGAGTTGAATTTCGTCGTCACCCACTACAGGCGCGTCCAGTTTCACTTCAATCAGACCGACCTTGTTACCAATGGCATGGGCGGCGTTGGTAGCGAGGTTTAGGATCACCTGATGCATCTGCGTGCTGTCAACGCGAACCAACGGTAAATTCGCGACGCTTGAGCTGCGGATCTCGACCATCGCGGGCAGTGTGGCACGAACCAGCCGCAGAACCTCTTCGACGATCGGCTCAAGACTCTGCACTTCCATGTTCTGATCCTGCGGCCGGCTGAAGCTCAAAATTCGCCGGACGAGATCGGCGGCCCGTTGCCCGGCCTTTTCAATTTCGACGAAACAGGTCTGCGCGGGATGGGAAGGGGGAAATTGTGAACCAGCCAGGGTGGCGCTACCGTTGATTGCCGCAAGTATATTGTTGAAGTCGTGCGCAATACCGCCGGCCAAAGTGCCCAACGCTTCGAGCTTCTGTGAGCGCAATTGCAACGTCTCTGCGCGCTTCAACGCAGTAATATCCGCATTCACTTCCAAAACTCGCACTGGAATTCCATGCGAGTCCCGATGCAGCACCCAATGGCTGGCGACGACTACGCGTTCACCGTCTTGCCGGCGGTGCGACAGTTCTCCTTCCCAGATTCCTTGGGTCTCCAGAGTTTTCTGGATCTCTGCGTGCGGTGCCGGAAATTCCGTATGTAGCAACTCATCTGAGACTTTGCCCAGCGCCTGTTCCTTGGTGAAGCCGTAAATCTTTTGTGCGCCGCGGGTCCAAAGCACAATGCGATTCTCGAGATCCCGCACCAGGACGGGCGCCACATCGAGCAAACTGGCCTGCTCGCGCAGCTCTTCTTCCGCGCGTTTGCGCTCAGTAATGTCGCGAGCAATCTTGGAAGCGCCAATAATTCTGCCGGAACTGTCGCGGATGGGAGAAATCGTCACTGCCACATCGATCAACTCACCGCCTTTGCGAATACGCTGAGATTCGAAGTGGTCGATCGTCTCACCGCGAGCGATGCGTCTGAGGATGTCCTGCTCCTCCTCAAGGCGATCGGCGGGAAAGAATGCACTCATGCGCTGGCCGAGCGCTTCTGCCGCGGTGTACCCCAGTAATCTTTCCGCGGCCGGGTTCCAGCTGGTAATGACTCCATCAAGAGTTTTACTGATGATGGCGTCTTCGCTGGACTCGACGATGGCGGCAAGGCGCGAAGTTGCTTCTCGCGTGGCGGAGCTTTCGGAAACGTCGCGAACGATAGCGGTGAACATTTTCCGGCCATTGACGTCAACCTGTGAGATTGTGGCTTCAATGGGAAACTCTTCTCCATTTGTGCGCAGCCCGCTTAGCGGGGTGAGCCCACCCATGGTGCGCCGCGTCACGCCATGCTGGCTGTAGGCAGCAACATGCGTGGCATGCGGCCGGCGGAAACGTACGGGCAGAAATCGTTCCAGCGGTGAGCCAATGGCATCGCGGCTCGGACAACTGAACATGCGTTCGGCCGCGGGATTAAACATGGTGATGATCTGGTTTTCATCAATCGAGAGAATTGCGTCCATTGCGGAATCGATGACGCGCGCCATGCGCTCTTCACCGGCACGTAAAGCCACTCCGCTCTTGATCACATCTTCGGTACGTTCCTTTACGCGGGTTTCCAGGTTATCGCGTGCGCGCACCAAATCTTCTTCGGCGCGCCGGCTGCGAGCGAAATCCTGGCCCACATAAAACAAAGCGATCGCCAAAAGGCTGAGAGCCAGCATGCTTCCTGTGACGATAGCGGTGCGCGTCATAACGCTGCTCTGTTGAGCACTCGTTTGACGCTCGAGCATCAAACGGTTTTCCTCGTTTTGCATGGTGCCGACCAATGCGTGTATTCCGTCCTGCAGGTTTTTGCCTTGCGTGGTGTCAAGAAGGCTTTCGGCTGCTTGGAACCCGTCTGTGCGACGGGTCTCGACTCCGCCTTGCAATAAACTCAGGCGCGCGGCCACCAAAGGTTCGAGAGCGTTCAAGGCTTGTTGCTGAGCGGCGTTATCGGAGGTGAGTTGGTGGAGCAGATGCAATTGGTCCTGTGCAGTTTGTGCAGCGGACTGATACGGTTGCATATAAAGCTGTCCGCCGGTGATCAGATATCCGCGTTGGCTGGACTCCGCCGAAGTGATGCTCGCCATCAATTCGCTGAGTGCGTTGAGGACCTGGTGCGTATGCTCTACAAGAGTAGCGTCTTCGCGATAACGCAAGACGCTTACATAGGTCAGAACGCCAGCGCAGACGAGTGCGGCGGCAGCTAGCGCAAATCCCAACCGCACCTTACGTTCCAGTGAGAATAAACCTGCGGGAGTTACCGCTTTAATCTTACCGATCTGTGCGCGACCAACTCCGAGAGCGCTGATGAGCGAGCCTGCCAGGAAAAGTGTGCCGAGCCTGACAAAATCGACTGGCTCGCCGATCGGCGCTCCGCTAAGCGAATTTCTCATGAAGTAATAGGACACCACGACGGAGAGAACGGTGGCGAGCATGCCCGGGCCCATGCCGCCGAGGTAAGCGGTGATCACAATCGGAATTACAAACAACAGGGGCAGAGGCGCGCGAGAGACCAGAGGCGAAAGTCCGAAATGGATCAACAGTGCCAGGATCGGAAGAATGACAGCGAGTACGTACGGAAGTATTCGTGACGTAAGGCGCGGCTTGGAATTCGGCGGGCGCTCATCGGACGGAGGTTGTTGGGCTGGGGAGGTTTGCGCCTCCCGCTCTAGATTGGCCACGTCTCCTGCCTTAACATGCGAAAACGAACTCTGGCAGGCGTGGACGTGAAGCGGAGAGCCAGTAGTGGGCCAGCCCAGAGTGTCGCCAGTGTACTGCGCGGGTTTCAATCCAACAACTGAAATGTCAACCTAACTGCTAAGTATTCATGGGTGTATTTGAATACGCAGCGGGCGAGTTCGCTGAAATGAGCGGCTCCGCTACCAAACACCTATGTTCTTGTGAATAAAAAAGATTTTACCGCCTCCGTCAATCCCACGAAGCCCTCGAATTACTTGAGGCGATTCATTCCATTGAAGGCGGCGGCTTTGTAGCACTCTGCGAGCGTCGGATAATTGAAGACCGTATCGATGAAATAAGTGATTTTGCCTTTAAGAAGCAGAACGGCTTGGCCGATGTGCAGAAGTTCCGCGGCATCCTCGCCGAAAATATGAACGCCCAGCAACTCAAAAGTCTCGCGATGGAAGAGAAGCTTCAGCCTGCCGTCGGTGTGCCCAGTGATTTGCCCGCGCGCGATTTCTCGGTAGTAGGCGACGCCCACTTCGTACGGAACATCGTCATCGGTAAGTTGCTCTTCTGTTTTGCCGATGAAGGAAATTTGCGGAATGGTGTAGATCCCATAAGGATAGCCGTCAGGATTCGTTTCCACCGGCAACCCGAATGCCCGGCCCGCTGCGATGCGACCTTGCTCCATGGAAACCGACGCGAGACTGGGAAAGCCGATAACATCTCCGACGGCAAAAATGTGCGGCTGCGAGGTGCGATAGTCGGCATCGACCTTGATGCGCCCACGATCGTCCGAATTGACACCTGCTGCGGTAAGGTTCAGGCGATCGATATTCCCTTGGCGTCCCACAGCATAAAGTAGCGCGTCGGCGATGATGCGTTTCTTGCTGACGAGATTCGCGGCGACTTTCCCGTCGGGTAATTCTTCTACACTTTCCACTTCTTCGCTGAGGCGCATGGTCGCACGCCGGTCACGCATCTGATAACTCAGTGCCTCGACTACTTCGGCGTCCGCAAATTCGAGAAGACGCGGCCGTTTTTCAACGATGATCACGCGCACGCCGAGTGTGGCGAACATGCAGGCGTATTCCACGCCGATAACTCCACCACCTACGACGATAAGGGTCTTGGGCACAACAGGGATGCCAAGAACCTGGTCGCTATTTACAATATTGCGGCCGTTCACGGGCACTTTGGGATTGTCAGCGGGCTTCGTTCCTGTGGCGATCACCACAAACTTGGCTTCCAGTTCGTTGTAGCCCGTCGTGTTCTCCACGCGAATATGGTGGGGATCGGTAAACGAGCCGATGCCGTGATAAAGGTCCACGCCGTTGCGCTTGAGCTGGTCCTGCAGAACTCCCGACTCGTTCTCAATTACGCGAGTGACGCGAAAATTGAGATCGCTCATGGTGATATTTTCTTTCAGATGGTAGTTCGAGCCGTAGAACGCCTGATCGTAGAAACCAGACAGGTGCAAAACCGCTTCGCGCATGGTTTTGCTGGGAATGGTGCCGGTGTTGAAACAAACGCCGCCCAGCATCGTAAGTTTTTCGACGATGGCGGCACGCTTCCCGGCCTTCGCAGCCTGAATAGCCGAGCGCTGCCCTCCGGGACCCGAACCGATTACAACCAGATCATACTGTTGCATTCGAAGAGTCCTGGTCTTCCAGATCGACAGTTTCGGGTGCGTGTAAAGGTACGGTCTTCGGTTGGCCGTTGGTGTGCGCGAGCTTCGTTTGACGCTCGAGGAGCTTCGCGGCGCTCCGGTCTTCGTGGTGAGCCATATCCATCAGATGATCCTGAACGGAGAAGCCTTTGGCCCCGCGTTTTCCATGTAGATGAGTATACAGGCCGTCGGAGCCTAACACTCGGGCCTTCCGATTGTCCGCAAGATAACTGGGAAGGATCTCGTCACAGATGCGTTCCCGCAGCTGCTCGTCTTTCAGTGGAAACAATACTTCAACCCGCTCGTACAGATTGCGCGGCATCCAGTCCGCACTGCCGAGATAAATTTCGGGATCGGATCCATTTTCGAAATAAAAAATGCGGCTGTGCTCCAGAAAACGCCCCACGATACTGCGAACGCGAATGCGGCTGCTGATGCCGCGCAAACCGGGCACAAGAGTGCACTGTCCGCGAACGATCAAGTCGATTTCCACGCCAGCTTGCGAAGCGCGATAGAGTGCGCGAATGACCGGTGGATCAACGATAGCATTGCATTTGGCGATGATTCGCGCGGGACGTCCACGGCGCGCGTGCCGGGCCTCGCGGTCGATCAGCGCAATGCAGGTTTTGGCCATGTCTTTCGGGGCCACCAGCAAGGGCTTATAGTGAGATTTCTCCGCGTACGCCGTCAGATAATTGAAAACGTCGTTGACCGCTGACGTGATGGATTCGTCAGAGGTAAACAAGCTGAGGTCGGTGTAATAGCGCGCAGTGGAAGGATTGTAGTTGCCGGTTCCGAGATGCGCGTAACGGCGAATCTTTCCGTCCGGGTCCTGCCGCACAACCAGGGCGAGCTTCGCGTGCGTTTTCAGATTTACGAGCCCATGAAAGACCTGCACGCCGGCATCTTCGAAGCTTCTGGCCCAACGGATGTTGGTTGCCTCATCGAAACTTGCTTTTAATTCCACAACGACCGTCACTTCTTTCTTGTCGGCCGCTTCCAGAAGCGCCCGCGCGATCGGCGAATCGGAATTGGTGCGATATAAGGTCTGCTTGATAGAGAGCACGCGCGGGTCGTGAGCAGCGGTCTGCAAAAATTGCACCACTTGGTCGTAGCAGTCGTAAGGATGGTGAAGCAGAATATCCTGCCGTCGCAGAGTTTCGAAAAAAGTGTCGGCGTCATGGCCAACATGAACCTGACGCGGAAGGAATTTTGGATATTTCAGATCAGGGCGTGGCGTTTCTTCGTATAAGTGAAAAAGCCGCTGCAGATTGACCGGGCCGGCAACGCGGAAGACCAGTCCCTCTTCCAGTTCAAACGTTGACACCAGGTGATCGACTATATCGGGATGCGCTCCCGCCTCGATTTCCATCCGGACGGCATGACCTTTTCGCCGTTGCGCAACTTGCAAGTCCACCGCTTCGAGTAGCGTGCGCGCCTCTTCCTCTTCCAGGTACAAATTGCTGTTGCGCGTGATGCGGAATGACGCGGAAGCCAGGATTTCGTAACTTCGGTAGAGTTTTTCGGCGTGAGTGGAAATAATGTCCTGCAGAAAAACATTGTGAATTCCGCCGTTGCTTGATGGAACGCGCAATAGACGCGGCAAGGCGCGCGGCACGGTAAGGACGCCGAAGACTGGCTTTTCACTGGAATGCCTGCGCCGGCGCAACAAGAACGCAATGCAAAGCGCCTTGTTCAGCACGTGCGGAAATGGATGCGTGGGATCCACGGTGACGGGAGTGAGCATCGGATAGACCCGGCGATCATAGAAGGTCTTGGCGAATTGGGCTGCCTTCGCGTCCAACTGTTTGACCGAAACGATCCGAATGCCGTGACGAGCCAGGAGAGGGAGCAACTCATCGTTCCAGCATTTGTATTGGGCGCGCACAGAACTCTGCATCGCCGCGGAAACCTCCGCGAGTTCTTCGGCTGGAGTACGGCCGTCCGCGCTGATGTCTCGCGAGCCGTGTTCAATTTTCTGCAGGAAGCTGGAAACGCGAATTTCCACGAACTCGTCGAGATTGTTCGCGGTAATCGCCAGGAACTTCACGCGCTCGAGAAGAGGATTGGAGGCATCGCGCGCCTCTTCAAGCACGCGATCATTAAAGGCCAGCCATTGCAAGTGGCGGTTGAGATAGAAGCGGGGTTCATCCAGTTTGATACGAGTCATAGACGTTCCATGCAACGACCGGAGTGGGATAAGTATCTTACCCGTGTTACGCGCAGATAAACAAAGCCGAGGGGGTGGTATGCTGCCCGTGGCAGAGGTATCCGGTGAAAAATATTCGTAGATGGGCGATTGCCTGCGCACTGGTCCTATCGGTTCATGCGCAAGCGGTTGGATTTGCTGTGGAGAATGACGCGAATTCCAAGGTTGACTCGTTGCTGTCGTCCGCAACGCACGCGAATCAACCGGGTCTTGCCGCACTGGTCAGCCGGAACGGAAGAATTTCGTTCGCAAAGGGTTATGGCCTTCGCGAACTTCGAACCGGAGCGAAGAACGACCTCGACACCAATTTCAGGCTTGCCTCATTCACCAAGCAATTCACCGCAATGGGGATCATGCTGTTGGTTCACGACGGTAAATTGCATTACGAAAGCCGGTTGACGGAAATTTTCCCCGAGTTTCCGGAATACGGGCGAACAATTACGGTGCGTAATCTGCTGAATCACACCGGGGGACTGCCTGACTACGAAGACCTGATGGAGAAAGAGGAAAAAGCCGGCAAGGCCCACTGGAGCGCGGTGCGTCAAATTCAAGACGGCGAGGTCCTGGCACTGCTGGAAAAGCAATCCTCTGGGAAATTTGCGGCGGGCAGCAGTTGGGCTTACAGCAATTCGGGATATGTCGTGTTGGGATTGATTGTGGCCAAGGTTTCGGGAATGCCTTTCGAGGATTTTCTCGCGCAACGCATATTCTCGCCGCTGCAAATGAAGCATACGCTGGCCTACGTGAAAGGGAAAAACACGGTGGCCGACCGCGCTTACGGACATTCCGTGACCGACGGCGCGCTGCGCGAGACCGATCAGAGTTCCACTTCCGCCACATTAGGCGATGGCGGCATCTATTCGAACTTGAATGACTTGGCGAAGTGGGATGATGCGCTACGCAAGCACACACTGCTCAGCGCAACGGAAATGGCTTCGGCACTGGAGTCCGTGAAACTCGCTAATGGTTCCGAGCCACACTGGCCGAATGAATCCGACGACAGCGACAACCTCGCGCCGGGCAAGCCGGTCTCTTACGGATTCGGCTGGTTTCTGGATCCCTACGAGAGCCACGCGCGGATGTGGCATACCGGAAGCACCATGGGCTTTCGCACCGTGATCGAGCGCTTCACCCAAGATGGTTTCACGGTCATTATTCTGTGCAACCGCACCGATCTGGACCCGAAGTCTCTTGCGGAGAGTATTGCAAAGATCGAGCTGCCGTCTCCGTAGCTCTGTTCAATTTGAAGTAATAGGGAGATCTTCGGCGCGGTAAACTCAGCCCATGCCGGCGAGCTTGCCAAGGCCCTTCATTCGGCCGCGTGCCGCCAATGCGCCGTATTGCTTCATCATGGTGCGCATCTGCAAGTACTGCTTCAGGACCTGATTCACATCTTGTACCGAAGTGCCGCTACCCTTGGCGATGCGCTTGCGACGCTTCCCGTCGATGACGTTGTGGTCGCGGCGCTCTTCGTTCGTCATCGAATTGATGATTGCTTCAACTTGCTTAAGCTTCTTCTCGTCGACTTGCGCGTCTTTCGGGAGATTTTGCAACGGGCCAACTTTAGGCAGCATGTCGACGAGTTGCTCCAGCGGCCCCATCTTGCGAATCTGCTT
>DASXLU010000428.1:0-9369 GCA_036496065.1 Candidatus Acidiferrum sp. | reverse complement strand
AAAAAGGCAGCGGAGTGGCAAGTTGACGAACGGCAACATACGTTGGCGCAAATTTGTCAGCAATTTCATGCTGACTATGACGGGTGTGTGCGCGCTGGTTTCGGTCAGCGTGCTCTTTCTGATTTTGGGCTACCTGGTGTACAACGGCGGAACTTCGATCAATTGGGCCTTCTTCACGCAACTACCCAAGCCCGTGGGTGAAACCGGCGGCGGGATGGCTAACGCGATTGTAGGCAGCGCAAAACTGCTGATGACTGCTTCCCTATTCGGAGTGCCAATCGGATTTTTTGGCGGGATTTATCTGGCGGAGTTCGCCGGCAACGCTAGTGCTTCCGTCGTGAGATACGCGGCGGATTTATTGAATGGAGTACCATCGATCGTCATCGGAATCTTTGCGTACGCCATGGTCGTGCTTCCATTTAAGCATTTCTCCACGCTAGCTGGGGCCTTCGCTTTGGGTCTGATGATGATTCCGATCACATTGCGCAGCACCGAAGAGTTTTTGAATGGCGTGCCACGTATGCTGCGTGAAGGTGCGATGGCCCTGGGTGCCAGCAAGTCCAAAACGATTGCCACCGTGATCGTGCCCGCGGCCTATCGAGGAATTTTGACCGCAATCCTGCTGGCACTGGCACGAGTAGCGGGCGAGACTGCGCCGTTGCTCTTCACCGCATTCGGTAATCGTTTTTGGAGCGAGGGATGGACCCAGCCTACAGCGTCGCTGCCAGTGGTGATTTTCAATTACGCGGTATCGCCCTACGAAGACTGGCACCGGCAGGCGTGGGCGGCGGGATTGGTATTGCTGGGGTTGGTGTTGATCATCAATATTCTCGCGCGAACAATATTGTCGCGAGGGATTGCGGTACCGAGGTCTTAGTATGCAAGCGTCAGCCAAGCCGGAGTTGTCCGTGAATATTGTGACAAATGTAGGAACGCCTGTTGGCCGGGAAACCGCCGCTCCATTGCCGATGCGGATGACCGTTTCCAAGGTGAATTTTTTCTATGGGCCAAAACAAATTCTGTTCGACGTCAACATGGGGATTGCGGACAAAAAAGTTACGGCGCTCATCGGCCCATCGGGATGCGGCAAGTCCACGTTGTTGCGCACAATGAACCGGATGCACGAAACCGTAAGCAGCTCGCGGCTCGAAGGCGAGATACTGATCGACAAGCAGAACATCCTGGCGCAGGACGTAACCTCGCTGCGGCGTCGCGTTGGAATGGTGTTCCAGAGGCCAAACCCATTCCCCAAATCAATTTTTGACAACATCGCATACGGGCCACGGATCAACGGGATTAAGGGATCGATTGCGGAAACGGTCGAAAAGAGTTTGCGACACGCGGCTTTGTGGGAAGAAGTAAAGGATCACCTGCATAAGTCGGCGTACGAACTCTCCGGAGGGCAGCAACAGCGCCTCTGTATTGCGCGAGCGTTGGCGGTTGAGCCGGAAGTGTTGCTGCTGGACGAACCGTGTTCGGCCCTGGACCCCATCAGCACGGCAAAAATCGAGGAATTGCTGGTGGAGTTGAAGAATCTGACGACGATTGCCATCGTCACGCACAACATGCAGCAGGCGGCGCGTGTAAGCGATTTCACGGCGTTTTTGCTCACGGGCCAGTTAATCGAGTTCAGCCCTACGCCGCACCTGTTTACAACGCCGAGCGATCCGCGTACAGAAGCGTATATCACTGGTCGATTCGGATGAGATGCGGTGAGGCGGATTTTTGAGTTTTGGGCGCGACAAGTTAGTGAGTAACATCAGTGTGGGAAGGCCGGAATGGAACGTCACTTCGAAAAAGATTTGAACGAATTGAAAGAACGCCTGCTGTGGATGGGCAGCCTTGCGGAACGCGCCGTGCACCAGGCCGTTCATGGTGTGTTGGACACGGACGAGCAGTTGGCGAAGCGTGTTCTGGATGAAGAAGACGCGATTAACGAGCTACAACTGGAGATCGACGACCGCGTCGTGCAACTTCTGGCGCTGCATCAACTCATGGCGGCAGATTTGCGCTTCGTTCTGGCTGTCTCGCGGATCAACAACGATCTGGAGCGAATTGGCGATCAGGCTGTGAACATTGCGCAAGGCGCGCTGCGAATTTTGCGGCACCCGCGCGTGAAGCCATACGTAGACTTGCCGCGCATGACCGAGCTCGTGGAAGAGCAAGTGCGGAATGCTTTGAACGCGGTCGTACGCCGAGATGTGGAACTGGCCCAAAAGGTAATGGCAGCGGACGATCAGGTGGACCATTACCGCGACCAGATTTTTCGCGAACTGCTAACTTACATGATGGGCGATTCCAGTGTGGTGTTCCCGGCGTTCGAACTGATTCTTGTGGCCAAGAACCTGGAACGCATTGGCGACCACGCGACGAATATTGCCGAGGACGTGATTTACATCGTGCAGGGGCAAGACATCCGGCATCCCAGCCTGGACCGGCGCTGAACTTGTTTTGCGGCTACGCCGCTGACGAAAAGTACTGACCTACCAGAAGAAGCGTCGCAACAATCAGCAAGCTTATTGAGAACAAGATGAGGCCCAGTGAGCGGTCGGGTGTGCGTATGAAGCGCACGCGGATCTGCGAATCGCCCGCAGGGACCGGGACAATCATCTGATTGATCCCCTCAAGGCGACCGGGCGTGATCGTCTTTCCATTTAGCGTGACGCGCCAAGCCGGATAATTGAGTAGCCTGAGCGCGATTCTCGCGTTGCCGGCCACCCGGACGCGCATCTGCTTCTGCTCGGTCGTCCACTGATCGATGTCGACGTGGCCCATCGGAGGCTTCGCGCTGTCCGGATCGGCCGCGAGGATAGCGACTTGCGGGGCGGACGCAGGTAAGTCCATGTGGTCATCGCCGATGGGGTCGTATTCGTCCGTCCCGTCGTAGCCCGTGCCACTGGTGATGGCCGCCTGCTGCGTGGGCATTTCGTCGGGATCCCACCAGCCGTTGTTAACTAGGAAGTATCCGAGAGGCAGCGAGAGTAGCAGCAACGCGGCGGCCCAGAGCCATCCGCGGCGGCGCTGAATCACGCTTGCAAGAAAACAGGTGGCGACCAAGGCGACGATGGACATCCAGCGCCAAGGAAACTGCACGAAGCGCAGCTTGGGCAGAATCTCCCACAGAAACCCGGTGAAGGGCAGGATGAGAGCACAGGCGACGGAACCGACCACCAGTAATATCTGCCAAAGTTCGCGCTGCTTATCGGTGTCGGTGGCTTGAGACTGCTTCGAAAATTGCCGCGATGCCAGCGCAGTAACGACAAAAAGCAAAATGAGAATGAGCGCGCAAATAGAAGCGATCCAGTTGAACCAGGTGTGCTCCGGATCGTTTATCTCGGTGAACAAGAAATTCTGCGACGGCAGCAGGCCGCTGGAGAGCGCCTGAGAAATATTGACCCAGCGCTGCTCATAGGCCGCCGGGATTAAGTAGAAGGCCGTCAGCCCGAAACCCAATGCAAGCCCGCCGACACCGCGCACAAGGCTCGGGCCGCCGCCACGGAGCACCGTAGTCCACGTAAACAGCACCACCACCGAGTAGGTGACGATGACGCCGGCGGGAGCGTTGCAAAGCCATATCGCGGCAAACGGAATCGCGAAGTAGACAACGCGCGTGCTGAGCAAGGATTTGGATGGCAGCACATCCGCAAGGTTCAGTGCTGCGAGCAACAGAAGGGGAAAAACGGCACACGCCAACTGCTCCGCGAAATCGCTGCGGATGTACGTCATCAGCAAAACGTCGGGATTAGCGGCATAAAAGACTGCGGCAAGGATAGCGGCGCGCTCGCTGACGAGTCTTCGCAGCAGGCAAAATGCAGAAATCCCGGCGAAGGTTTGCGTAAGCAGGATAAATACGATGGGCACCCAGGTGCCGGGGACAATGAACGTCAGAGCGGCGCCGAACATCCACGATAGCGGTGGATAAAAGATGAAGCGCGGTTCGCCGAATCCGTGATTCATCCAGGCGGTCCAGCGCGGATACAGCGTGCCTTCCTTCCACTGGTGGGCGACATCGAGCCAGGATGCGGCGTGGAATTCGAAATCGTGACCGGACGAGGTGCCAAGCCAAAAAAAGGGAGCAACGATCGCGATGGAGATAATGAAGGAGAGACCCGCAGCCCAAATCCACGCCGGGACAGAGCGTTTGGGAGAGGCCTCGACGTTTGGCAGAGAACCGATCATCAAGTGTCATGAAATTGTAACGAATGTCAGCGTAAGTCCGCGAGTCGGCGTTATTCGCCTAACAGACCGCGGAGAATTGAGGGATAATACACGCGCTTATGAGCACCGTAACCGCAGGCGTAGAGCCGATTATCGCAGCGCAGAAGCTGGAGAAATTTTATCCGCAGCCGGATGGTCACCGAATCCAGGTGATTGCGCCGACGGACATCGCTGTGTACCCAGGACAAATTATTGCGTTGCTCGGCCCGTCGGGCTGCGGGAAGTCGACAATGCTGCGCATGCTGACTGGCTTGTCGCCGACATCCGGCGGAACAGTGCTGTGGCACGGGCAGCCGGTGCAGGGAGAAACGCCCAACGTTTCGATCGTGTTCCAGAGTTTCGCCCTGTTTCCGTGGATGACCGTAATGGAAAACGTGGAAGCGCCACTGGAGGCACGCGGAGTCGAAGAGATCGACCGGCACAAACGCGCCTTGCGGATCATCGACGCCGTGGGCTTGGATGGTTTCGAATCCGCATATCCAAAGGAACTTTCCGGAGGAATGAAGCAGCGCGTAGGAGTGGCTCGGGCCTTAGTGGTGGAGCCGGAAGTATTATTCATGGACGAACCGTTCTCCGCGCTCGACGTTTTAACCGCGGAAACACTGCGCGGCGAATTGCTGGAACTGTGGCTGAACAAGAAGATTCCTACGCGCGCGATTTTTATTGTTACGCACAACATTGAAGAAGCGGTGATCCTGGCCGACCGAATCATCGTCCTTGGGAGAAATCCGGCGCACGTGCATGCAGAGTTTCAAGTGGACTTCGCCTATCCGCGAGACCGCAAGTCGCCGCGATTCGTGGAAATGGTAGACATGATCTACCGGGCGCTGACGCAACAAGCTCATCCCGAAGCTTCGCCCAGCGTAATGCAGGAAATAGCGGCCGCAAAAGAAAAGCGCGTCTTGATGCTGCCGCACACGCGGCCGGGCGGCATGGCGGGATTGCTAGAGATTCTTGGGGACCGCGGCGGACGTGCAGATCTGCATGTGCTGGCCGGAGAATTAAGCCTGGAAGTAGATGCGTTGCTGCCGGCGGTGGATACGGCGGTGCTGTTCGACTTCCTGAAGGTAGAAGAAGGCGACGCGATTATCACGCCAGAAGGAATAGCGTTCGCCAAGGCGGACATTCAGGAGCGCAAGGCCATCTTCCGCAAAGCAGCGCTGGCGCATGTCCCGCTGCTGCGCCAGATGGAGCAAGCGTTGAAGGCAAAGTCTAACCGCACTCTCCCCGCCGAATTTTTTGAAGACCTCCTCGACGAGCATTTCAGCGAAGAAGAAGCCACCCGGCAGTTGGAAACAGCAATTCAGTGGGGCCGGTACGCGGAGCTTTTCGATTACGACGCGGCCAGCGGCAAATTAACACTGACCGAGAGCTAACCTTCCTGTGACCGAGCCTGTCACTCTTCCGGAACAATACACTCCGCTGCCGCCAGCCGCGAAGCGACCGCTGGGATCGCGCTGGGCGTGGTCGTTTCTGATCGACATTGCGGTATTCGCGTCGGTATTCGTGGTGATTTTTGGCGTGTATTCGATCGGGCGCTCGTGGCTGGGTCCGGTGCGAGTAGAGTCGGAAATTTCGCAGAACCCGCGAAGCTTGCCGTTATACGCCATGTATTCCCTGGTGAGGATTCTGATTGCGTATGTGTTGAGCCTGCTTTTCGCGTTGGCCTACGGGTATGCCGCGGCGAAATCGAAGCGGGCGGAGATGGTGCTGATTCCGCTGCTGGACATACTGCAGTCGATACCGGTGCTGAGTTTTCTTCCTGGTGTAATGCTGGCGATGGTGGCGCTGTTCCCGAGCCGGCAGCTTGGCGTCGAGCTTGGCTCGATCATCCTGATTTTCACCGGACAAGTGTGGAATATCGCCTTCAGCTTTTATTCGTCTCTGAAAACGGTGCCGCGCGATTTGCGCGAAGCCGCCATCATTTACCGGTTCAGCGCGTGGCAACGATTTATGGAGCTGGACCTGCCGTTTTCCACGATCGGGCTGGTGTGGAACTCGATGATGTCGGTGGCCGGCGGATGGTTTTTCTTGATGGCCTGCGAGATGTTCGTATTGGGCGATAAGGATTTTCGCCTGCCGGGGCTGGGGTCGTTTCTGCAGACCGCGGCGAGCGGTGGAAATACGTCGGCGCTGTTGTGGGGACTTTTCGCGATGGTCGCCGTGATTGTGTTGATGGACCAACTGATCTGGCGGCCGGTAATCGCGTGGGCCGACAAGTTTAAGTTTGAACAAGTAGAAAGCGGCGAAGTGGCCAGCAATTCCCTGCTGAGCTTCATCCGGCGCGAATCATTCATTATTCGTGTCTATCGAAAGATTCTTCATCCCGTGATTGATTGGCTCACATTGAAGTTCGCCCATGGAGCGAAACGCGCGGCAGACCGTTTGGTTGCGCCGCAAGCGGAGCGACCACGGCGCTGGTTCGCGTGGCTGTTCGCTGGCATAGCGGCGCTAGTGCTTTGCTACGGCATTTATCGCGCCGTGGAAGAACTGGCGCAAATCAATGGCGCCGAATATTGGTTGCTATTGCGCAGCGCGGGCCTGACATTCTTGCGCGTGAACCTGGCCTTGCTGATTGGCGCGTTGTGGACGGTGCCAGTCGGCGTTGCCATCGGCTTCAGTCCGCGGTTCGCGCGATTGATGCAGCCGCTAGTGCAACTCGCCGCGTCCATTCCGGCAACAGCGCTCTTCCCAGTGCTGCTCCTCTTTTTGATTCGACTGCGTGGCGGCGTGGAGATCGCGGCCATGGCGCTGATGCTGCTGGGCACGCAGTGGTACATCCTGTTCAACGTGATTGCCGGAGCAATGGCGATTCCGACGGACTTAAAGGAAGCAGCGCGGGTATTTCGCTTCGGATCGATCGACCGGTGGCGACATTTAATCCTGCCCGGAATTTTTCCGTATCTGGTGACAGGATTGGTTACAGCGTCCGGCGGCGCGTGGAACGCCAGCATCGTTGCGGAATATTTTCACTTTCAGGGGCACATTGTGCAGGCGCCCGGTTTGGGAAGCACCATCAGCCAGGCGAGCGATGCGGGGCATTTCAATGTGCTGCTGGCAGCGACGTTAGTGATGGCCACGGTCGTGGTGCTAATCAATCGATTGGTGTGGCGGAAACTTTACCGGCTAGCATCGACGCGCTTCAAACTCGAAACCTAAGCAAACTTTATTTCGTGAGTTCCCGGCTGAGGTAATTGATCTGGCCGACGTGGTGATAGAAGTGCGAAGCGCAGCGGAGAAAAAGCGTGAAGCGGTCCTTGGATTCGGGTTCCCGCTCAGCCGTGTAGGGCAAGGCCCAATCTGCTTCAGACTGTCGCTGAATGGTGGCGACGACCATAGCGATGGCCTCATCAAACCTGCGCAGCACTTCCACTTTTGAGGGACGGCGCGATTCCGTAAATTCCAGATCACGGTCGCGGATATAGCCCGTCTGCGCGATTCGCGCGCCAACGTAATAGTTCAAGTTGCCGGTGATGTGCAGAATCAAGTGGCCGATGCTGTTGCCAAAATCGAGGGGATTGCACCAAAACTGATCCTCGGCTAGCGGATCAACCCATTTATGCAACTCTTTGGCGCGGTTGCTGTATTCACTGGCGAATGCGTCGGAAATAATTTTTGTTAGATCGCTCATGATTTGCTTGCCCGTCATCCCAATCAATCACTGTTTCGGCGCAGTCAGATCGTTGCGATACACGACACCTTCCTTCATTACGAAGAAAACGTGTTCCGTCTGCCGAATGTTTTGCAGCGGATCGCCCGGCACCGCAACAACGTCGGCAAATTTGTTCACTTCCAGAGTGCCAATTTTGTCCGAGAGACCCAGCAGGTCGGCATCCGCGGATGTGCCGGCCCGCAAGGCATCCACCGGCTTCATGCCGAGGTCGACCATCTGGTGGAATTCTTCCGGATTACGCCCATGGGGATACACAGCCGCGTCAGTCCCTAAACCGATTTTCACGCCCTTGGCCATAGCGCGCTGAAACGTAGAGTGTATTGCAGCAATTGCCGCATGCGCCTTCACCTGGACTGCTGGGGGCATGTACACGCCACGATCGAATTGTTCCTGAATCCCCTGGATCGCCATGAGCGTCGGCACGAGATATGTGCCGCGCTGCTTCATCATGTCCAAGGCTTCGTCGTCGAGGAAGCTGCCATGTTCGATGGAATCAATTCCTGCGCGAATGGCGCGCTTGGCAGCTTCGGCGCCGTGAGCGTGCGCTGCGGTTTTGCGGCGAAGAGCGTGCGCCTCGTCGACAATGGCGTTGAGCTCCTCCTGAGTGAGCTGCGGCGTGTCCACATCGTCGGTGAGGGAAAGCACGCCACCGGAAGCGCAAACCTTAATGATGTCCGCACCATATTTGTGGTCGAGCCGGACGGCGTAGCGCGCTTGATCTGCGCCATTGATGACTCCGTCGAGCGGTCCGGCTTCGTGGCCGAAGAGACCTTCGCGATAGCCGCCTTGATAGTCACAGTGTCCGCCAGTCGAGCCCAAGGCATGAACCGTGACCAGCATGCGCGGGCCGGGCACGTCACCATGATTGATGGCATTGCGCAATCCCACGTCGAGGAAATCGGTCGAGCCCACATCGCGAACAGTCGTAAATCCCGCCATCAGCGTGACACGCGCGTTGACGCTGGCGTCGAGCGCGCGCTCCGCTACCGTCTTCTGAAGTGTGTTGAGGCGTGCCTGTTTGTAATCGTCGGAATATTCCATGGTCAGGTGCGTGTGCGCGTCGATAAAGCCGGGCAGCAGCGTGGCGTCGCCAAGATCGATGGTTTCCGCGCCCGATGGGATGGAGGCGCCGCTACCTATGCCAGTAATCTTGCCGCCTGAAACTACAACTAAACCGGGAGTAACCAGCGAACCGCTCTTCCCATCAAAGAGCCGAGCTGCCTTCAAGACGTATGTTTTGGCTGGCGGCCTTTGCGTTTGAGCATATTCCCGCGTCCCCAGTAACAAGCTGCACAGAATGATGAGTACGATTCGGCTGCGCATGGTTTCTCCCTGCGTTTTTTCGGTATGGAAGTGAAGGCAGACTTTATCGTGCCACCGGAAAATGTCAAGCAGGATGCGCGTAATTGAGAAGCCTTGCACGGCGAGCCTCGTACGCTTCGTTCCACGAGAGGACGGCTGCTGTGGGCTCTATCCCG
>DASXLU010000427.1:0-6696 GCA_036496065.1 Candidatus Acidiferrum sp. | reverse complement strand
TCCAGTTGCACTTGGTTGCCATTCTCCGCGTCCACGCGCACCGCATTGCCAGGAATCGTGTACACAAATCGGACACTCTTTGTTCCCGGCTTGCTCCCGGCTGTCATTCCGGCAATTCGTAACTCGAACGCAAGGCCCGTAAAGTCAATCGGCGAGAAAAGCGCCAACTTCATCTGCTCGGCACTGCTCAGCGGTTGTTCAGCGCCACCAACGTAATAACTGCTCCTCGCTCGCACTCGCATCCCCGGTCGGCTGCTCTGCACATTTAATTTCCGCCAGCCGGGCTTCTGCGTTCCACTTTGCTCGTAAAATCCCAACACGTAATAGTCCGAAGAATCTTCACTTGCCAGATCAAAACATTTCCGCCCATCCATGCTTCGATCGCAGAATTTACCCCCGGTCATATCTGCGAGCTGCTCCAGATTCACCACGTGCGCGTCCGATGTCACATGCTGCGGTAAGGGCTCTCCCGTTCCCGCGTTCACATAAGCCGGATTCGCCAAGCCACTCACATCTAGCGGATACACCGCAATGTTCGCTGTCTCCAGCGTGCGCCAAGTCTGTTCGTACAGGCGTGCTATTCCCTGATCTCCAAGATTTTGCATCGCAGTACTCTTTTCAAATGCGGACCCATCGCCCATCGCAAATGGAATTCCCGCTGTTGCCCATATCAGCGATTTTCTCCCAGGCACACCGCTGAACGCCTGCCCGATTTCCGTCAAGGCCAAAAGCGTTTGCCGAATCCGCTCTCCCAAGCCCACGTCCTTCATTCCAAACTCCATTTGCATCATTGTCAGCCGCGATTCTTCTGCGGCAACATTCTCTCCGACGCTTTTGGTGTTCCATCCCTGGGCCAGCTTATATATCTCTTGTCTTTTCTGTGGCCGCTCCTTGTCGGGCAGCTCCTGTTTTACATTTTTCAGCGCTTCGCTTAGCACGACTGGGTCCGTCGTGAAGTCGTGAACCATCCACGCCCCGTTTCCATCTACGGCGATCAAACAAAGCGGCTCACGTACGTCCAGCGATTTTTCCAGAAATTCGATCAACTCTTTGCGCGCTTGTCTCTGTTCTTCGAAGCCCGAATTCAGCAAATCCAACACGAAAATCGTAATGCGGTTGGGATTGCTCACTACCATATTCGTAAAAACGCCCCCTGGCACTGCGGCCTGCTTCATCATTCCGGTCTTGGTCGTCTTATGCTCAAACACGGCGATCTCTTGCCGCTTCCCATTCTCCGAAACCGCAAAATCTTCTTTGCGCAAATCCGTAACGCGATTTCCTTTGGAATCTGTCACCTCAGTGGGAATCAGCACCAGTTCCGACCGCACCTTGATTGGTGCCGCTGCCTTCGACGACTCATCTGGCTTGGTCTGTGCCGCAGTTACGCCAGCCAGCAACAAAACAAGAAACGGCAGTGTGAGTATTTGAAATTTGCTTCGCCCGAATAGCCGCACGAATACCTCTAGCGCTCGACGCGTATTTTACTTTTTTTATTACGTGAAAGTTTACTACTGTTCTTAGCGGGGATTGCCCAGATTCAGGCGCGGCTTGTTGCGGCGCGATTTCGATGCTTCGGATTCCTGGCGTTCGTACTCGGCAATTTCTTCTTCCGAATACGAATACGAATCGCGCGACGCAAACATCGACGTGGTACGGCTCGCTTCCTTTTTCTTTTTGCGCGCTTCGCCAAATTCGTAACGCGTCATGCGCAGCGGCGCGGCAATGGCTTTCACTTCTACCAGCAGGTCGCTTACTTTCTCCAGGAAATCGTGAAGATGATATGGCCGCGACACATACGGCAGCCGGTCGGCTTCCAATCGCCCCACAAATTGGCTGGCACCGAATTCCGGCATCACAAACAGCACGCGCATCCGGCCGCCATCTTCCGTCGCCACTGAAGCCAGTTCCCGCAGCACATGAAATGTTGGCGATTCCACTCCCACCAGGCTGACGTTGGCGATTACCAGGGAATATTCGCCGGTTTTCAGTTCCGCGTGCAGCAATTTCAGGTCGGGCACCACGCGCACGCGCCAACCCTCGGAATCCAATATCTGACGCAATGCCGCGGCATTTGCGGGATCGTCTTCCAACACAAGCAAAGCCACTTGCTGCGGTACCGGGCTGGAGGGGGAAGCCATGAGAAAAGTATAGGTCCCCGTAACCGGTGTGACGAGCATCACGAAGGACGGCTTCCTAAACGCCACCTGACCCAACGTACGGGACGAGTACTATTGCCACTTCGCCGCTCTTTCGCTGGCCTTTGTAGAGGCCGCCTCGCCAAATACAAAATTATCTTCCACCGTTATTCCGAGCGCAGCTCACCAGTCCCAACACCGTCATTCCGAGGGCCGCTTTTGCCCGAGGAATCTCTCTTTCTTTTCGTGTCACCCGCCCTCGGAATCGCGCCTCACTGCGCGGCGCCCGACGGCGGAACCTGCTTCACCATAATCTCTACGTGCGACGGATTTCCCTGGGTCAGCACGCGATACGACTGATCGTTGCGGAATCGCATTTGTCCATCGACCATAATCTTCGCGCTGACCGCATAAGTGTGTTGCGGATCGATTCGCGCCGGATCAATCTTCAACTCGAACGGCACCGGGACCTGTCGCTCCCCCAACTTGATTTGATCTTCCGCGATCACGCTTGCAGGCGCATCGGCCCGCGACACATCCTGCACCTGCACATCGATCACGGCATCTGGAGGAAGCGCCATGCGCACGAGATAACTCACTGTTCCGGATACGGTGCCCGACATCGTGCCTGACGTGGTTCCCTGTGTAGCGCCCGTCGTACTGCCAGCTGCCGTGACGGGTTTCGCTGCGCCTGCCGCGTCCGCCGCATCAGGATTCGCGCCCTTCTCCATCTTGCAATCTTTCGCCATCATCGCGCCGTTGCCGTCTGGTGAATCTTCCTGCAGGAATCCGCCATTGCCGCGGCCCCACCACACAACTTTGCCGTCGGAATATCTTTCGCCATCCGCAGAGGGCACCTGGCGCATGAAATACATTTTGTCTTTGAAATTTACTTTCACGGTTTTGCTGCCCTGATACACCGTCAGCGGCACGCTGCCCTCGCAGGTGTAGTCGAACCGCTTCCACTGTCGCGCCGGGCGCACTGTCGACGAAGGAGTGGCTCTGGGAGTTGCCGGGGTTTGCGACGGATTCGGCGTGACTGGCGGACTTGACGGCACGGGCGGCTGCTGCGCTTCCTGCGCGTGGGCGTAAACCACGCCAACTCCTGCGAGCAGCATCATTGCGAGTGCTGCGCTCATGCATCGCCAAGTATCCATTTTCATCGCGTTCTCCCGGGCTGCGTCGCTTCAGTTTACGTCCAATTTCGGGCTCGCACATCCCTCTGGCTTCGCCTTCACGGCGACGTGGCGGCGGCCGGGGTGGCTTGGGCTCGGGCCAACCCTCGAATCTCGTTCAGGTATTGCACATAAATTGGGATGGGGATATCGGGGGAATCCCCGTCATTGAGGAAATGTTCCAGGCGGATTTCTTGAGGGATGTTGCGGATCACTTCGCCGAAGCGAGCCATCTGGAGATATTTGACTTTCCAGATTTCCAGCATTTGCGAGCGGTATTCTTCGCTGATAAACCCCATTTTGCGTTGGTCGAGATAAATGCCATCAAAGTGATGTTTACCGAGAGTGTTGCGCAGTGGCTCGTCGTCACTGGAAAATATCCATAGCAGGTGCAGCGTATCCGCGAGGTCTCCCCACAAAACTTTTTCCTCGAATGCACTGAAGCGAAATGCAGCGACGGCTCGCTCTTGCGCAGCGCGCGCATGCTCCGTGTCTTTCAGGCTGTGCTTGCCCAATTCTTCGCGAAACCATTGCATGCGCGCCGGCGCCAGATTGTGCCGCAGAAATTCCACCGCGTAGGCATTCGGCAAATACAGCTTAGGATCGTCATCCAATCGTTTCAGCCACGCGCTCCAATCGCGCGACTCGAGCGCTCGCGTCAATTCCTTCAGCTCGACGACGGTTACGTCGGGATGATATTTCACCGATTGCCAGAAATGTTCTGTGGAATCGTACGTTGCTCCGTGCAACCGTATGCCTTCTTCGATGGGATACCAGTTGGAAAGCACGCGCGCGGGGATTGATGGCGATGCGCTCCAGCAATTGATGGCGTGTTTCCACTTTTTCTGCGCGGCCAGAAACGCATCCGCATATCCCGGCGGCACCGGCTCTTGCACTTCTGCGATGGCTCGTTGCAGTTCTTCGCTGGTGTGCGTGAGCAGCGTTTCCAGTGGACGCTCATCGACCATGGACATGACGCGGCTTTCGACCGCGCGGCGGAGCAAGTCGCGCGCGAGTTCGTCGGTATTCACGCCACTATTTTTCCAGCGCTGCTTCTGCGCTTCGATGTAGGGAAAAACTTCCGCCAGCGAACGAAACTCGATGTAACCGTGAATCGCAAATGTGACGGTCTGTCCATCTTTGACGAGCACCGTCGACGGCGTCACCACGGTCTGCAGCGATAATGGCTCGGCGTGGACGGGCAATGCCGCGCTCAATGCAAAAGCAATCACTGCGACAGCGATTCTCCACGCCATCGCGAGTCGCCGCACTCCACGTGATTCAGGAAGTAGGCGCATCGAGTCGAAAATCCTGGGCGGCGTCCGCGGTTGTGGGATAGAAATGGATGATCTTGTTCACGCTGGTCATCTCCAGCGTGTCTTCCACCATGCCCTTGGCGCCAGCAATGCGCAGCACGCCGCCGGCTTTTTTCAGCTTGGCGTAGCACATCATCAGGATGCCGACGCCGGAGCTGTCGAGAAAAGATACCGAGGACAAATCGAAAATCACTTTTTTGCGATTTTCTTTCAGCAAGCGCTGCAAGCCCCATTCGATTTTCTGGCTGTCGCTGCCCATGGTGATACGGCCGGCCATCGCGAGGACGACGATATCCGGCTCGATATCTTTGTAATCGATGTTGAGAATCATGGAGCCTCCTTACGCTGGCAAATCGTACGCGGCCGGCAAAGCTGGAGCTGTTGGATCATTTTGCGGCTCGCCTCGGCGACGAACCGCGTGGCAGAGGTCCTGTAATCGGCCTATACACTAAAACGGAATGCCCCGCGTTGAGTAGCAGAATCGCGGAACCAGCCTGAAGGCTGGCCACTACATGGCAACCGCCCACGTGATCGCAGATGCGTCGGCGGAGCGGCGTCATTCGATGAGGCGGGCGCGGCGCCGGTTGCGGTGCGCGAAGTGGCGCGAGCCGGGGCGATATTCGGGCGGGACGTTGGACCAGGGATCTTGCGAGCCGGGGGGAAGGGTGGGATCCCAGTGGTAGAAGTGGCGGTAGTCGGGCGTGGGCGGAGGAGGCGTGATGTTCGCGGAAGGTGCGGGGGAGGAATTTCTTTTTTGTGCGAGCGGGCTCGCGGACGAAGAGTGAACGGGAGAAGAGGATGCGGGTAGGGTGGTGGCGACGGGTACGGGAGTGGCGGAGAAAGAATTGGGGGCGGAGACGTTGCCTTGTAGGTACTGAGCTTCGGGGCGAGGAGCGGGCCTGCGCATGGGATTGGTAGGTGGAGTTTGGTGAGGCTGCGCGTTTGCGTGGGGATGGGTGGAGTCGAGCTCGATGGATGAGGCTTGGATCGCGACGGCATTCGGAGCAGATTGCAGTTGGGGCACTGGCGAATTTATTTGTGGAGGCGGCGTTGGTATTGGCGGGAGCTGGTCGGCGGGATCGCTGCGATCAGCCTGCGGAACATCGATATAGCCGGTCATGGTTGGCGGATTTAGTTGTTGCTCGAGCTTGCGGTTGTTGGCGATTTCGCGGTGCGAACGAAGAATCATCTGGCCGAGATAGCCGAGGACGGAGGCTTTGCGCGGGGTGATGCGGTCCTGGGTGACGGCGAGGAAAACTTTGCAGAGGACGCGATTGACGTCTTCGGGAGAATCGAGATTGCCGGCGGCCGCGGCGAGTTCGGCAGCGAGGGCCTGGTCGGCGGCGGGTTCGGGAGCGGGCTTGGGGATGTGGACGAAGCAGTAGTTCGGATCGGAAGAGCAGACCGGTTGCGAGCAGCGGCGTCCGGAAGGGGAGAGATGGGCGCAGCGGTCATGAGCGAAATTACGAACAGAATTGAACAGATTCATTTTGTCCTCGGCATTCTAAGAGTTGAAAGCTGAGATTTGAAAATTGAGAATTCTGTGCATGACGGGGCGGCTGCACAGCCAGGAATGGCTGTGCCACAGTGGGAAAAGTCGAAAATTGAAAATGGAAATTGGGAAACGGTATGCCACCCCCGGTGGTTTTTGTAAGAGTGGCAAGGAAAGGAGTTACGCGAGCGGTTTTTTGTAAGAGACGCAAGGAAAGAACTTACGCGAAAAGTTTGTGTACCCTTCGCGGAGAACGCTCTGGGCAAGCGAGACGCAGGGAAAGGAGTTAGGGGAGAGAGCGGACAGCCGTTAGCCGACAGGGGGACGAGGGTGCGAGTGGAGAGGATGTGACGTAAAGGTTGAGTTCTGATTTGGGACGGGAGGGAAGGATTGGCGGGGGGTTGTTCGAAACGAGATCCAGGGTACATGAGCTAGTATATATTATATAGTTATCTTTGTCAATAGGTATTTAAGGGAGGACAGAAAACAAAGAGACAAAGAGGCGCCCACCCTTTGCAAAAAGCGCAAAGGGTAGGCCACCCGGGTTGGTTGCAGTGCGCTAAGGGTGCGCCACCCGC
>DASXLU010000426.1:0-6518 GCA_036496065.1 Candidatus Acidiferrum sp. | reverse complement strand
CATTCATGCCCAACCGGCGCGGGTTTTCCAGGTTCAAAGAACGATCATCAATGAATACGCACATGGCGGGTTCGCGCTGACTCACCTCTAGCGCAATACGATAAATCGTTTCCTCGGGCTTGCGCGCGTTCAAATAGCAGGAAGTAAAAAACACCTGGAAATCGTCGCGCAAGCGGAAAGCCTCGATGCGGTATTGGTTGAGCTCGAGCGGTTCGTTGTTGATGGCCCCAATGAAGTATTTGCCGCTGCGAGCGAGCGCGGAGAGAATTGCCCGCGTCTCGGGATATTCCTTGGACTGCGCAAACATGAATGCGGTGAACTCCTCGCACGTAAAAGGCCGTGGGCGATAAAAGATCGTGCGGTCGAGATACTGGTTGAGCGAAATTTGGCCAGCGTCAAAGGCCGGAAACGACAAATCGTGGCGCTCGCGAAACTCTTCCCAGTCCAGGCCGAAAGTCTGAGCAGCAGCCATCCGCGAGTCGTGATCCCAACCGTTTGTCAAAATGACGCCACCGATATCCCAGAACAGAGTGGTAATGCCGTTAGGCACGGGACCTCCCGGTCCGCCGCGAAGTTTGTTTGATGCCGGAATAAGACCGAAGAGTGCAACAAAACGAAAGCTAAACCGGCCCGTAGCCTAGCACAGACACGGGGACAGATTGATGAAGTTTATCCGCGAGGACCCAGCCATTGCGCAGGCACCGCACCAGAGGCCCGCTTGCATCATCCTAATCTGTAGCGGAGAATGTGTTCTCCCTAGGAGGCCAGCATGGCTAATGACAGTTGTGAGCCGACGCCCACACCCAGTGAACCCGCCAAGCCAGGAGGCCGCATCGTGCACTGTGTGAAGTTTGGCAAAGACTTGCCAGGGTTGGATCGAGTGCCTTGGAAGGGCGAGATCGGCAAGCGCGTCTATGAAAACGTCTCCAAGGATGCGTGGAAGTTGTGGCTCGAACATTCCAAGATGGTGATGAACGAATACCGCTTGAACCCGCTGGATCCGAATTCCATGAAAATTATGGAAGAACAGATGGAGCAATTCTTTTTTGGCGAAGGCGCGAAGCTCCCCGAGGGCTACGTGGCACCTAAGGCCAAAGGCTAAGTCGACTCGGTCCCGAGGAACTAGTGACCGTGAGCGCCCCGAGCGATTCGGGGCGTTTCGTTTTTATACGTCGGCGGGCGAGAGCTTGTGCGAAGCGGGGTGCTCTACCGGGAGCCGCGGATTAAGAGCGAAACGCAATTTCCCATGCGCGGCTCGCAGGGCATTTTCCACTTCATCGGGTCTTTCGGCGCGCGCGAACAAAAATCCCAGGTAACTGGAACCCTCCGGCCATGCGGCGATGAAATCGTGCAGGCGGGCCGTGATCTCAAGGCTAGTGATCCCTGGAACTTGGCGCGCGGCTTCTTCGCCCTCTACCTTTTCGAACATTCCGCTACTCGGCACCGGGATCATCATCACGCCAGAAACAAGTGTTTCCCGTTGCGCATCGCTTCCCGGCAAACCGAGTGCGTGGCGCAAGAGTAATTCTTCCAAGCCGATCGTCCCATCGTTTTCGAAAGAAAAGTGCAACGATCTGGCGCACAGCCCGCCGATCGGGCGCGGCGCGACCTCGAGTGGCCAAACGCCCTCGGCGTTCAAACGAAATTCGGCGTGGATCGGTCCGTGACGCAAACCCAGCGCCTGCACCGACGCCGACAGCGACTGCTCGATGGCTCGCTGTTGCGCTTCTGCCAATCGCGACGGGGTTACGTAGATCGTTTCTTCGAAGTAAGGTCCCTCAAGCGGGTCGGGCTTATCGAAAATCGCCAGCACACGTAGTGTGCCCTCAGTAAGCAGCGCCTCAACGGCTACTTCCCTGCCCGGAAGATAACCCTCCACGATCATTTGATCGAGATTAGGCTCACGAGTCGCGCGAATTTCCGCTGATTGCAGCAGGCGTTTCAGACGCCCAGCGCCTGCCAGAAACTCTTCGCGATTGTTGGCCCGCACAACACCTTGGCTGGCCGACAGCGAAAACGGCTTCAGAACACACGGATACGTGATGCCCGCGAGTGCAGGTTCCGGCACCGGATCGATGCTCATGGCGCGAAACCACGGCACAGGAATGCCCGCTGCTCGAAATACTTCGCGAGTTCGCAATTTACTGCGGCAAGCTTCCACGCTTGCCGGGTGGTTATATAGGATGCCCAATGACCGAGCGACGTAAGCGGCCGTGGGCGCGGGCCGGTCTCCCAACGCCAAAATTCCATCGATCTGCGCGCCAGCTTGCGCCTGAATCACCGCACCTGCCGCGATTTCCGGGGACTCAAAGTGCACCGCGAGGGCGCGGTCGCCCCAAGGGTCATCGAGTCGCTGGCAGCGGTCGGTAATAAACGCAAGCTCTACGCCGAGTTTCTCCGCGGCAGAATTGAACGAGCGAGTCTGATATCCCAGCTTCGTTGCGAATACCAGGACCCGTTTTTGTTTGCTCATGGCGTCGGCCGACATTTCGAACTCATTGCGACGAATTCGTCGTCTTCACTTATGCGTGCGCACGCCGCGCAAGCGCTAAACAAACGTTTCCGCTTGGCGAACCGCATCTTTGGCCTTCGCGATGGGGACCAACTGGTCCCGCGTCGGCTCTGCTCAACAATACCAAGGCTCGTTCAGATACGGCACGCCACTCGCGGCGCCCACAGGTATCTGCGGCAAATCGGCGGACCGACCGGCGGCTTGATGCGCAGCCTTCCAGATCTGTTCGAACACTCTGGCCCGCGGAAGTTTCCGCTTCTCGGCGTCTGCGACGATTTCCTGGATCTGATCGGCGAGCTGGTCCACGCCCGGATCCCCGTGTTTCCACGGATACACCAGCAATTTCGCATCGAACGCACCAGTTTGCTGGCGCACCTCCGGCAAGTCCAGAAGCCGCGAGCCCGGCGGAATCAACAGCCGGATCGCCAGTTGGATCGGTGCCACAGCGTCGATCAAGTCGAGCCGGCGCACTTGATGAAGCAGATCGAGGTAGTGTTCGAAAGTAGTCCAAGGTGTGAACGGAACAAACGTTGGCTGTAATGTGATGTTAAATTGGCGGCATTTCGCTAGCGCGCGTATAAAATCCTCGCGAGTGTGGTTCTTCTGCAATTTATCCAGCGTAAGCGGGTCCAGCGATTCCACCGCAGAAATAATCAGCAAGCATCCAGTGCGCAGCAAAGTCGGCAAGAGCTCTTCATTCTTTAGCAGATGCTCGATCTTGATGGTCACGTCGTAGGTGAGTTGCGGAAATTCCTTGTGCAGCGCCTCAACCAGAGGAATCGCATGGCCTACTCCGTTAAAGAAATCGGGATCACCGAAGGTGATATGTTGCGCACCGGCAGCAACTTGTTGGCGGATGTCCGCCAGCACCACTTCGCGATCGACAATGCGAAAGACTCCGTTGTAAACGGGAACGATAGGGCAATGCCGGCACACGTGTTTGCAGCCGCGGCTAGCTTCCGTGTAGCCCACGGTGCGATGTGCTCCGCCTGGTAAAATCAGGTGCGCATAACTTTGCAGCGGTGGCAGGCCAGCGCGATCCGGCGTTCGAAAGTGCAGTCGCGCCACCGAAATGTTCGAATCGAGCGGGTGAATGTGCGGAGAAGCCGAGAGGCCGGAAAGATGTTCCGCCAGATCGACGAGAGCTTGTTCGAACTCGCCGCCAAATAGGCTGTTCACGCCTGCTGCGCGAAAGCTTTCCGCCGCGAGCGGTGCATACAGGCCGTAGGCACAGAGATGGGTGTGCGGATTCAGTCTACGAATGGGCTCAATCAACTCAAGCGTGAGCCGCGTCGCCGTGTGCATGGGCACGTAGAAGGCAATTAAGCCCGCTTCGCGCACGGGTTGCTCAGCGAGCTCTTCGCGCGACAGGTCCAGACAGGTTACCTGATGTCCCTGCTTGCGCAACCAAGCCGCAGGCGAAGCTAAGCCAAACGGCTGCCGGCCCAATTCGTAGGTAGAAATCAGAACAATCTTCACGACGCACCATTATAGCGTCCCCGCGTCTCCTGGTGATTTCGGTTATCATAGAGGCTCACCATCCAGGGAAAGGATCGCTCGCATGCCCATCTCCGCATTGAATTCTTTTCGAACCCGAGACAAATTGAACGTGGGTGCGCAGCCGTTTGAAATTCAACGCCTCGAGAAGCTCGAAGAAGACGGCATCGCCGAACTCGCGAAAATTCCCTTCTCCCTCCGCATCCTGCTGGAAAATCTTTTGCGCTTTGAAGATGGCCGCTCGGTGCGTGCCGAAGACATCCAATCCGTGGCGCAATGGAAGCCCGGCGTCAAGCAAGCGGAAATTGCGTTTATGCCTGCGCGCGTGTTGTTGCAGGATTTTACCGGCGTTCCCGCGGTCGTCGATTTCGCTACCATGCGCGAAGCCGTTCAGCGTATGGGCGGAAATCCCAAGCGCATCAATCCTTTGTTTCCCGCGGAACTGGTCATCGACCACTCAGTTCAGGTTGATAGCTTCGGCAACGGCAATGCTTTCGCCTTGAATGCGGAACTGGAGTTCCAGCGTAACGTGGAGCGCTATCAATTCTTGCGCTGGGGACAGGACGCCTTCCGCAATTTCAAAGTTGTGCCTCCCGACACCGGTATCTGTCACCAGGTGAACATCGAATACCTTGCCCGCGTGGTTTGCGCGATGCCCAACGGAAATCGCCTGGAAGCGTTCCCGGATTCGTTGGTGGGCACGGATTCGCACACCACCATGGTGAATTCGCTGGGCGTGTTTGGATGGGGCGTCGGCGGTATCGAGGCAGAAGCCGCCATGTTGGGCCAGCCGCTTTCGATGCTGGTGCCGGAAGTCGTCGGCTTCAAGCTGCACGGGCGATTGAAAGAAGGAGCAACGGCCACCGACCTCGTTCTCACCGTCACAGAAATGTTGCGCAAAAAAGGCGTGGTTGGAAAGTTCGTGGAGTTTTATGGCTCCGGCTTATCGACGCTGAGCGTTCCCGATCGTGCCACCATCGCCAACATGGCGCCGGAATATGGCGCGACGATGGGCTTCTTCCCGGTCGACGACGAGACTCTCGCTTACCTGCGTTTTACGGGCCGTTCGCAAGAGCAAGTGGCCTTGGTCGAAGCGTATTGCAAGGAACAATTTTTGTTCCGTACCGATTCCACCGAGGATCCGGCGTTCAGCGACTCGCTGGGCTTGGACTTGAGCACGGTGGAGCCGACTGTTGCGGGACCGAAGCGCCCGCAGGATCGTGTTTCGCTGAAAGATGCGAAGAGCTCGTTCGCGAAAGTCGTCGAGGGCCAGCCCGTAAAACATGCGGCCGTGAAAAATAACGGCGATTCGTTTGACTTGTCGAGCGGCGCGGTGGTCATCGCCGCGATCACCAGTTGCACCAACACCTCGAACCCGTCGTTGATGCTCGGTGCCGGTTTGCTGGCAAAGAAGGCCGTGGAGCGCGGCCTGCAAATCAAGCCGTGGGTAAAGACCAGTCTTGCGCCCGGCTCCAAGGTAGTGACCGACTATCTCAACAAGTCGGGTTTGTCGGCGTATCTCGACAAGCTGAAATTCAATCTGGTGGGCTACGGATGCACCACCTGCATTGGCAATAGCGGTCCGCTACCGGAGGCGATCGGCGCAGCCATCAAGGAAAATAATCTTGTCGCGGTCGCGGTGTTGAGCGGCAACCGCAACTTTGAGGGAAGAATTCATCCGCTCGTTCGCGCGAACTATCTCGCGTCGCCGCCGCTGGTGGTGGCCTACGCACTGGCCGGACGCATGGATCTGGATCTGACCACAGAGCCACTCGGGACCGACTCCGCGGGAAAGCCTGTCTATCTGAGTGAAGTTTGGCCGACACCGCAAGAAGTAGAAGCCACGGTGCGCGCTTCGGTAACCACGGAACAATATCGCAAGCAATACAGCGAGGTGTTTGAAGGCGACGCGCGTTGGAAGGGCATGCCGGTACCCGCTGGCGACCTTTATAAGTGGGACGCGAATTCCACCTATATCAAGCTGCCTCCTTATTTCGACAACATGCCGAAGACGCCGCCGGCGCTTGCGGACATTCACGGTGCGCGCGTGCTGGCCATGTTGGGCGACAGCGTTACCACCGATCACATTTCGCCGGCAGGTTCGATCGCAGTAGATTCGCCCGCCGGAAAATATCTTGTGGCCCATGGCGTGAAGCCGCATGACTTCAACTCCTATGGCGCGCGGCGCGGCAATCACGAAGTAATGATGCGCGGCACGTTTGCGAACATCCGCTTGCGCAATCAATTGGCGCCCGGCACCGAAGGCAGTTGGACACTGCACTTGCCCGATGGCGAGAAAATGTACATCTACGATGCCGCCGTGAAATACCGCGAAGATGGCGTGCCTCTCGTGGTTATCGCCGGTAAGGAATATGGTTCGGGATCATCCCGCGACTGGGCCGCAAAAGGAACTCGCTTACTGGGTGTGCGCGCGGTAATTGCCGAAAGCTACGAACGCATTCACCGCAGCAACCTGGTCGGCATGGGAGTTTTGCCGTTGGAATTCAAG
>DASXLU010000425.1:0-9153 GCA_036496065.1 Candidatus Acidiferrum sp. | reverse complement strand
TTGAATGCGTGCTGGGGAGCTAGGTCGACGACGCGTCCAGTGAGAAGTCCGTAGTTGGGTAGAGGCATTGGAGGCTCTCCGTGAGAGATATCGGATAACAGATAACAGAACTACGAGTCGTGCGACTGGCAGTTCGAGTTTACTGCGGAATTGGGTGAGGTTTGTGAATGGAAGGTTATTGAGGTTGGTAGGTGGCCTGGGCTGCGAGGGTTTTTAACACAGCGGGCACGGAGTTGGAGCACAGAGGACACGGGAGTGCAGAGCAGGGAGGTGCACGGTCAGGAATGGCATTGACAGATGGCTGGATTGAATGTGTTGACATCGTCGAGGGAAGAGACCTAGGGTGGCGGTTTGGCTTCGTGCGAGGTGAAGGAATGATTTGGACAGGGATAGGTGAGTTTGAGATGGCGAAGCGCGTTTGCGTTTTGATTATGCTGGCATTGGCGGGATCGTTGGGTAGTTGGGCACAAGAAGGTCGAGGGCCGGTAGGTGCGTTTGAGGGCAGCGGGGATGTCGGGACGGTGATTCATTCAGGAAGCGTGACGTTTGATGCAAGCAAGGCAACCTACACGATCGCGGGCAGCGGGGAAAATATGTGGCTCGCCGCAGACGCATTTCAGTTTGCGTGGAAGAAAATGAGCGGGGACGTGAGTCTGTCGGCAGAGATTTCCTTTACGGGTACGGGGAAGAATGAGCATCGCAAAGCGGTGGTGATGGTGCGGCAGAGTCTGGATGCGGATTCGGCGTATGCGGACGTGGCGCTGCATGGAAACGGACTGACGTCGCTGCAGTTTCGCGACGAGAAGGGCGAGACAACGCACGAGGTGCAAACGATCGTGAATTCGCCACATCGAGTGAAGATCGAGAAGCATGGGGCGTACTTCACGATGTGGGTGGCCGGGGAAGATGGGAAATTTGTCTTGGCGGGAGCGAGTCCGAAGATTGCGATGAAGGAACCGTTTTTTGTGGGGATCGGAGTGTGCAGTCACGAAAAGGATTTGGTGGAGCAAGCGCAATTTTCGAAAGTGGACATGAAGAACATGTCGCCTGGAACGATGGCGGCGCCGAAGTTGTACAGCATCATGGAAATTGTGAATGCGGAATCGTTCGACCGGCGGACGATTTATGTGGCTGAGGGGCGGTTTGAGGCTCCGAACTGGATGCCAGATCGGAAACGGTTGCTGTTCAATCGCAACGGAAAGATCGAAACGATTGCAGTGACGGGCGGAGCTACGCAAACGATCGACACGGGATTCGCGTTGCACTGCAACAACGATCACGGAATTTCTCCGGACGGGAAACAATTGGTGGTGAGCGATCAGACGCGCAACGCGGATCACAAATCGCAGGTTTATATTCTGCCAATTACGGGAGGAGAACCGCGGTTGATCACCAAGAACGCCCCATCGTATTGGCATGGATGGTCTCCAGATGGAAAGACGCTGGCGTTTATCGGAGAGCGAGGAGGCGAATTCGATGTCTACACGGTAGCCGCGGAGGGTGGCGAAGAGACTCGCATGACGACAGCTCCGGGATTGGATGACGGATCGGAATACACGCCGGATGGAAAATTCATCTATATGAATTCGGAGCGCACCGGGCACATGCAGATTTGGAGAATGAAGGCGGACGGAAGCGAGCAGGAGCAGGTGACGTTTGGGGAGTTGAACGATTGGTTTCCACATTTTTCGCCAGACGGAAGCGAGATGGTATTTATTTCGTTTGATCCAACGGTGAAGGGGCATCCGGAGAATAAGGATGTGGAGTTGCGGATGATGTCGATGAAGGACAAGAAGATTCGAGTGGTGGGAAGGTTGTTTGGAGGACAAGGGACGATGAATGTGCCGTCGTGGTCGCCAGATGGGAAGGAATTTGCGTTTGTGAGTTATGCCTTGGTGCCGGAGTGAGGAGAAGCCGACAGTTTACAGCCGACAGCTAAGAGTTGAGATGCCTTCACCACAGAGGGCACAGAGATAAGAATGACGGAGATCCTCAGAGCAAAGAGTTCACCGCAGAGGTAGCGAGAGTCGCAGAGGAAACGGAGATTGGGTAACTAGGACGGGAGCGCGGCGAAGGGGAAGAGGAGCGACGGAAGTACCGAAAGGCTAGTGGGCAGCGGTGGCGGTTACCGAGACGCCCAGGTCTTTGAGGCGGGCACGGGCACGGCGTTCTTCTTCTGTACCGGGGTAGCGCTTGACGACCTCGCGGAGTTCCTTCACGCCGGGATTTTTCTGGCCGAGTTCGATTAGGGCCATACCCTTCTTAAGCCGGGCGGGAGCAAGCTTGAAGCTCTTGGGATAATTGTTGAGCACCTTGTCATATTCCGCGACGGCCTGATCATATTGTTTCTGCTGATAAGCGATTTCGCCGAGATAGAACTGGGCGTTGCTGGCCAGATCAGTGTCCCCGTAATACCGCAAATAATCCTGAAATTCCGAACGAGCGAGATCATATTTGCCGCTGGTAATGTCGCGTAGTCCGTTGGAGTAGAGGGTATCTGCGGACGGCGGTGGGCCAGAGGGCGATGACGAGGGAGCCATGGAGGCCGAGCCAGGATTTGGGGAGCCGCCAGAGGGTGAGCCGGAAGGAGTGCTGCTGGGAGCGCCTCCGGAGAGACGCGCGTCGATATTCTGCACGGAGTTCTGCAAGTCCACGAGCTGCTGATTCACTTTGCCGAGGCGCGACTTGATTTCTTCGAGATTGTCGGAGAGTCCTTGCACTTGCGTAGACATGGTGTCGAGACGCGCGCCAGAGTTGGCTTGGACGTCTTGCACGGATTTCTGCAGGCTGCTCATGGTGGAGTTGAGATTGCGGACCGTGTCTCCGGACTGCTCGATGAGTGTCTTCTGCACCGTATGATCCTGGGTCATTTGCTGCGACATATCTTTTTGCCCTTGGAGAAGGCTGGTTACATCGCGCTGAAGTTCGATAATTTCGCGGGCGACGGCCAACGCCGGACGCGGGCCAATCAGGCTGCCAGCAAGCGCGCTGAGGAGCATGGCACCACCAAAGTAAGCAATATTGCGGACACGCATGTTTGTTCCTCCACGGAGACGGGAAAACAGAGAATGAGGCGATGAATTCATCTACTTCCAATTTAATGTGAGAGCGCCGCAGGAGCAAGTGGTTGTATGGGTTGTGGGAACGAATGCGCCCCTTAGGGATAACAGAGCACCCGAATGGGATACCAGCCCAGTAAATGCGGATAATCCCGTAGTCAGGGCGACATGCTGCAGCCCACGACTCCCACTTCAAAAACAAGGCCCACCGCCGGTGAAGGCGGCAGGCCGCGATGTGGTTGCCCGTAATTGCCGGTTAGGGCCTGGCAGGAACGAAGTGGCCACGACGGTTCTGGGCATAGCACTCTTCGGTGGCCTGCATGCAGAACGGCTTTTCTTTGCCGAAGCTGACCGGGTTGAGGCGATCGCCGGGGATGCCCAGGCTGACGAGATAGGCGCGGACGGCATTGGCGCGACGTACGCCCAGGGCCAGGTTGTATTCGGTTGAGCCGCGCTCGTCGCAGTGGCCTTCAATGTTCACGCGATATTGTGTGTGGCTCTTGAGGAAGTCCGCGGTCTTGGCCATGGCTTGGCGGGCGTCAGGACGAATTTCGGCGCTGTCGTAATCGAAGTACGCGTCGCGAACTTCCTTCATGAAGAGCTCGTCTTCGCTCAAAGATGGCGCTTCCACTGGGGCCGCAGGTGCAGCGACAGTGACGGTGACGGTGGCGTTCGCGTTACCGGCGGTATTGCTGGCGGTAATGGTGTACGTCGTCGTGTCGCCAGGCGTGACGGTGGTGGTACCTTGCGCGGTCACCGCGCCGACTTCGGGCGCAATGGAAACGTTTGGCGCGTCGGTAGTGGTCCACGAAAGCTTGACGGAGTCACCTTTATTAATCGAAGTGCGGTCGGCAGAAATCGACGCGGTCGGCTTGGTAGCGGACGGCGGTGGCGTATACGTCGCTGGCGGTGGAAGCGTGGGCTTCTTGGAGCAGCCAGCGACGAACATTGCCAAAGAGCAAGCCGAGATAAGGATAGAGCGGTAGTGCGGGCGGAACGCCTGAGTCATACGAGTCCTCCTGGACAGTGAAGTATCCCGTGTTGGGCCGACCGGTTCGAAAGATAGTAACACCGGAATGCCGGGTTCGGGGAATATGTCGTGAGACGATACATTACATTGTACCTAAAACGGATTGCGAATGGTTGTGACGTGTGAACAATGCGCGAAACGATAATGAGTGGCGAATGGCGAACTTGGGCGTATCGAGCGACGAGGCACGACGCTGGGTTCGAAGAGGGATTCCTCTCGTTGCTCGGAATGACGGGGCTATGGATGACGAACCCGACGAAGCACTTTCTTTTCGGTTCCGCACTCGCCACTCGCCACTAGTCACTAGCCACTTCCCTCGAGTGGCTGTACGTCTAGCGATTTGCTTGTCAGTGGGGGCGGGTCGCATTTTGTTAGCGCGTCGACCAGTTGGGAGATTCGTTATGGCCTGAGTTGGTGAGTTGGTGCGCCGCGGAGCCATCGGCCAGCATGCTCCATATCTGTCGCGAGCCGGCGCGGGTGGATTCGAACACGATGTGGCGGCCATCCGGCGCCCAACTCGGCCGCTCGTTTCGGCCTGAATCGCGTGTGATTGCCAGGGTTTCACGCGAGATTACATCCATGACATAGATATCGTAATTACCGCTGGGCCTGCGCCAACTGAACGCCAGCAGTTGCCCGTTGGGCGACCACGCCGGGTCGATGACGTAGCCCATGTCCGCCAGATCAATCTTCTGCGAATTAGTTCCGTCCGCGTTCATCAGATAAATCTGCGGTACGCCGCTGCGGTCACTCACGTAAGCGACGGTTTGGCCAGTCTTGGGATTCCACGCTGGAGAAGTATTCGCGGCACTGCCATTGGAAAACGTTACGCGCTTCGGGCGATTGCCGCTGGCATCAGTCACGTATATGTCCGCGGGACCTTGCATCGACGAGGAGAACATCACTTGCGAGCCGTCTGGCGACCAGGTTGGTGCGGTGTTCGTTCCGCGATAGCGCGCGAAAGAAACCAGCTTATTCGTATCGAAGGAGTACATGCAGATCTGCGCGCTGGTGGCGCCACCGGCACGTTCGAAGCACGTGAATGCGATGCGGGAAGCGTCAGGAGACCAACGAGGGGTGAGAGAAATCGTCTTGAGCGCGGTGATTGGATGCTGGTTGGAGCCGTCGTAATCCATGGCCCAGAGTTCCTTGGTGCCGGTGCGCGAACTGATGAAGGCGATTTGCGTGGAAGCAATGCTCGGCAGTCCACCCGAGAGCTTGTTGATGATTTCGTCGGCGAACTGATGCGCAAATTTGCGCACCTGTTGATCCGTAGGAGCGCCGCGATACACCTTGCCCACTACCGCTTGGTTCGAAGTGCTGCGCACGTCGTACATCCAGCCGGATATGACAACTTCCGAAGACGACTCGGATAGATTGCCGAACGCCACAAAGTTCGAATTGAGCGGCGGATCGGTCCAAACCAGATTGCGCAATTCGCTCGGCTGTGAGGGCACCTGCGTGGGATAGAAACTGGGGCTTACGAGTTCGAGAATTCCGCTGAATGCCAAATCATCGCGAACTACGGTGGTGAATAAATTCGCGTGAGCTTTGGCATTGTCACCTTGCGGGCCAAAATCGGGCACCGCTATACGTGGTTTTTCCACTCCCAGACCCGTGCCGGCCTTGAACCATCCTTGTGCAAACACTGGAGAGGCGATCAAGAGAAGTGCCAGCGAGAGTTTCACCACAGAGCACACAGAAATCGCCGAAGGAAATGACAAGTTTTTATAAGCCACTGTTCGCACTGCCTCCGATGTCAGTCTGGCTGGACAAACTAGAATAGTGGATTCGCTTGGCTTTCGTCATGAAACATTTTGCGCCCAGTGAGGAAAATTTAGAGTTATGGCTGTCTGTGTGATGACTTGATTGCACAAGACTCATCGAGTTTTGCCCAGGTCGAAGTCGAAGGTGACGTCAACATACGTGCCCGAATAGTCGGACGGGAGTCGAGGAAAATGGTCGATGCTGAGCAGTGCGCGCTGTGCCGAATCGTCCAAGGAGCGGTTACCACTCGATTCGGACATACGAATATTTTTGATGGAACCATCGCGGTTGATCGTGAACGTCATCGTCGTTTTAGCACGGTGCCCTGCACGTATTGAGGGATCGATGGTGTTCTGCATCCAGTTCTGGTTGATGGCACGTATAACCGATTCGATGTACCAGCCATAACGACTCGCGAAGTCGCCGCCGCCCTGGCCCGCAACCGCGAGACCCGGTGAACTACCTCCGGGCGCGTCTGAATAGCCAGAATTGATTTTGGGGGCGCCGCCTTCACCGTATTTAATGGAATTGTCCGGGCGCGGCTGTTTTGGTTCGAAAACTTTAGACGGTTTTGATGGCGGCAGCGGCTTTTTGTCTTTCAGATCGAACTTCGGAATCTTCATTGCATCGGTTTCGATCTCGGGCGGTTTGGGAGGCTCCGCTTTGTCGAGACCTTTCGTAGGATCGGGAGCATGGCTGTCCGTGAAGACGCGTGGCTGGGGCATCGGAATGCCCGCAGGAGAGACCAAGGATACCTTCTGTGCTCCATCACCGGCACCGCCTACTCCGCCCCACTGTTCGCCACGGCGCTGCAGGTAGATCCCAACCAGCATAAACATCGACAACGCAACGTGCAGGAAAATCGAATACACGAGAAAGCGCTTGAGGGTGAGGTCGTCGTTGTTGTATTCGGCGTACGACATAGTGTTAGAACGAATACGCAAAATTTTCTTGCGGCCAGCCGTCGGCCATCAACGGCCACGATCCGTAATCGGCTGCGTCACGATGCTGATATTCGACACTCCCGACATGCGCAGCGTATCGATGACGCTGGCAAACGCCCCAAACGGCACCGTCTCGTCGCAACGCAGAAAGATGGCATCGCCCGGATGCTTCTGCTGCGCCTTGATCTTGTTGGGTAAGTCGTGGACGTTTATGGGGCTGTTGCCGAGATATACGAGTTGATTCTTGTCGATGGTTACGACCAGACGATCCTGTTTCATGTCGCTAACGGTATGCGTTTTGGGAACGTCCACTTCAATGCCGGACTGCAGAATCGGCGCAGTGATCATGAAGATGATCAGGAGCACAAGGACCACGTCGATGAACGGGACCATGTTGATTTCGGAAAGCGAGGATTGCGTGGATTTGGTCAGTTGCGGCATGGCGAGTCACCCATGTCAGCTAAAGGTTTTTTCGATCTGGGCGGCGAACTCGAGCGCGAAGGTGTCGAGACGCTGTGCCAGATCACGAATGTTTTGCAGAAAATAGTTATAAGCGATGAGGGCGGGAATAGCGGCAAAAAGTCCGGCCGCCGTGGTCACAAGAGCTTCCGCGATGCCGGGAGCAACAGCGCGCAAACTAGCGGAACCGGCTGTGCCCAAGCCGGAAAATGCGTCGATGATGCCCCATACCGTGCCAAATAGGCCGATAAACGGCGCGACTCCGGCGGTTGTGGCCAGCCACGACATACCTTTTTCCGCGCGACGTACTTCTTCCGCAGACGCGAGTTGCATGCTAACGGTGACCGCCTGAACGCTTTTCACCTTTTGGGGCGAAGGCGTTCCGGGATTCGCGACTTGGCTTTGCAGTTCGCGGTAGCCGGCGGCGTAAACATTGGAAAAAGGTGAACCCGCGGAAATGAGTCCCTGGGGATTGGCGACGCCTTTAGTGGCGCGAAAGATTCTCAAAAACTGGTCGCTCTGGCGCGAAATGCGTCCGAACAGACCTAGTTTCTGGAAAATGAGGGCCCAGGAGATCAGCGAGAAGAGTAGAAGAAGGCCAAGAACGCCGCGAGCGACCCAGCCTGTCTGTTCGAGAATATCGAAGATGTTGCCAATATAGAGCGCGCTCAGCAGAAAAATAATGTCAGCTCCTCAAAATGGGCAGAAATTTCCGTCTTAAGCAACGTAGCATACGCAGATAAGAGGGTCAAAAGGAATGAGATGCGCGATTTCGGGAAGAGGATGGTAGAAGTGAATGGCGAGTGGCGAATAGGAGGAGTAAAAGATGAAATCGAAGAGGGCGGGTACGGAGCAGGCAGAGTTGATCTTGAAACTGTATGAATTGCGGCGCGAAACGGTGATGCGACAAGCGAGAAGCTTTGTAGGCGGGGAGTTTGCGCCGCAATCGGTAGAGGAGTTTGTGAGTGTGGTTAGCAAGGGTGGAGAAAAGACCGGCTACGTGCTGCAGGTGTACGGGTATTGGGACATGGTGTCGGCTTTTGTGCTGCATGGAATGTTGAGCGAGGGTCTGGTGTTCGACACCTGCCAGGAAATGTATTTTCAGTACGCGAAGATTCAGCCGTATCTGGCGGGGTTCCGGAAAAAGATGAACCTGCCGGAGTGGATGCGGAACATCGAGAACGTGGTCGAAGGGTCGGCGAAAGGACGAAAACGGGTGGCGGATATGCGCCGGAATATGGGCGGCTGAGTGACGCGCAGGTGAAAAGAAGAAGGATAGGGATAACGCAGAGACGCAGAGGACGCACAGAAAACGCGGAAGAAAATGGATGATCTGACGCGGAAGACGGCGGTGGGGCTGGGGCGATTTGTGGTAAGCCTGTTGGCATTGGTGTTTTTGCCTGCGTGGAGTTTGCGGTACTGGCAGGGATGGTTGTTTGTGGTGGTGTTTGGCGGAGTGGCGGTAGCGATCAGTGTGTATTTGCTGAAGCACGATCCGCAGTTGCTGGCGAAGCGGTTAAAGGCTGGTCCGGAGGCGGAGAAGGAAAGAAGTCAGAAGATCATTCAGGCGCTGGCGAGTGCGGGCTTTGTTGCGTTGATGGTTGTGCCGGCGGTGGATCATCGCCTGGGCTGGTCGCGGGTGCCGGTTTGGTTGGTGATTGCTGGCGATTGTCTGATAGCGGCTGGCTACGCGATTGTGTTTTTTGTGTTTCGAGAGAACAGCTTTACGTCGTCGACGGTAGAGATTCAGGAAGGGCAGCGGGTGGTGTCGTCGGGACCATATACAGTGGTGCGCCATCCCATGTATTCGGGCGGGTTGGTGCTGCTGGCGGGAGTGCCGCTGGCGTTGGGATCGTGGTGGGCAATGTTGCTACTGATTCCGTTCGCGGCGCTG
>DASXLU010000424.1:0-12697 GCA_036496065.1 Candidatus Acidiferrum sp. | reverse complement strand
TCCAGTAAGAACCGGCGAAAAAATCATCGACACCGAGCACGATTTGCAGATGCAGATGCTCGATTCGCTTTGCCAGACCCTACAGAAGGGCGGTGATTTCGCTCCCGCAAAGTATGTGCTGGAGCAGTTCATCGAATTTTCCGACATGCACTTTCTCTCCGAGCAATTGGTCATGCGGTTGCATAGCTATCCCGGCTACGAGCCCCATCTCGAAGAACACACCCGCCTGATGAAGAAAGTGCGCGACATCCGCGAGAACGTGTTTCGCGGCGAAAAAACACCGAGCTTGCAGTTGATCGAAGAACTGCGTGAATGGCTGTTGACGCACATCGCCACGGAAGATTGCGCTTTCGGCGATTATCTGAACACCAAGGAAGGGAAGAAGGAATGACCTCTTCCTGCAAAATCGGAGTCCTTGGTGTCGGCAACGTCCTGATGGGCGATGACGGCATTGGGCCATTCGTGGTGAAGGTCCTGGAAGCGCGCTTCGAATTTCCGCAACACGTGAGCCTCGAGGACCTAGGAACGCCTGGCTTGGGGATCACGCCGTTTCTCTCGGACTACAAGTCCATCATTCTGATCGACGCGGTTAGCGCCAAGGGCAATCCGGGTGAAGTGAAGTTGTATCGTAAGGATGAGCTGATCCGCCTGCGTATTCAGCCACGGGTCAGCCCGCACGATCCTGCGCTCGTCGAGGCGCTTCTTTTCGCGGAGTTGAGCGGAAAGTGTCCAGCGGAAGTATTGCTTGTGGGCGTAGTGCCGGAAATTTCGGAATTAAGCTGCAGTCTGAGCGCCGCGGTGCGCCAGGCTGTTGAGCCCGCCATGGAAGCCGTGCTCGTAGAATTACGCCACCTCGGAATCGAACCATTGCCTCGGACCCAGCCTACAGCGCCCGCCATCTGGTGGGACGCCGCAGCATCCTCTGACCCGCTCACGGGGGAACCCTATGTGCCTAGCGATACCCGGTAAAATCTCAGAAATCACCGAAACGGATGGCTTGCGTTCTGGTCGTATCCAGTTTGGCGGCATTGTGCGCCAAAGCTGCCTGGATTTCGTGCCAGAGGCAAAGGTAGGCGACTACGTGCTTGTGCACGTGGGATTCGCCATTAGCGTTGTCGACAAAGAAGAGGCCGAGCGAACCTATGCCCTGCTGGAAAGTATGGGCGTTCTCGCGGAGGAATTAGCAGTCGATCCGGGAGGCCCGCCAAATCTATGAAATACCTGGATGAATATCGCGACGTCAAAATTGCTCACGCGATAGCTGCGGAAATCCGGAAGCGTTCCACGCGTCCCTGGGTGTTGATGGAGATTTGCGGCGGCCAAACCCACACCTTGATGCGTTATGGGATCGACGATCTGCTTGGGAACAGCGTTCAGATCGTACACGGACCGGGATGCCCGGTGTGCGTCACCCCGCTGGAAACTATTGATCGCGCGTTGGCTTTGGCGCGGCGGCCGGGTGTCACGCTGGTCTCTTACGGAGACATGTTGCGCGTGCCGGGGTCGGATACGGACTTGTTTCACGTAAAAGCCGAGGGTGGCGACGTGCGCGTCGTTTATTCGCCCACGGATGCTGTACAACTGGCGCTCGCGAACCCGGATCGGAAAGTAGTGTTCTTCGCGATTGGTTTCGAAACTACTGCGCCGGCCCACGCCATGGCCGTCATCCAGGCGGAGCGGCTTGGTCTAAAGAATTTCAGCTTGCTGGTCTCACACGTTTTGGTGCCTCCTGCAATTCGCACTCTTCTGGACTCCCCAAACAATCGTGTGCAGGGATTCATCGCGCCGGGACACGTTTGCGCAGTAGTGGGCTGCGGCGATTACGAAAAGCTCGTCAGTGAATACCGCGTGCCGATTGTTGTGGGTGGATTCGAACCTCTGGACTTGCTCGAAGCGATTCGCATGCTTGTGGTGCAACTGGAAGAAGGCCGCGCAGAACTCGAGAATCAGTATTCGCGTTCTGTGCAGTACGAAGGGAATTTGCCCGCGCAAAATGTGGTCGAGCGCGTGTTCGAAATCACGGATCGGAAGTGGCGCGGGCTTGGCCGAATTCCGCTCAGCGGCTTATGCCTCAAGGAATCGTATGCGCGGTTTGATGCTGAGCGATTGTTTGAATTGAACGTGATTCGAGCTGAAGAACCAACGGAATGTATCAGTGCGGAAGTTCTATTGGGATTGAAAAAACCTACGGACTGCCCGGCATTCGGAACACGTTGTACGCAAGACCGCCCGCTGGGCGCTCCCATGGTTTCAACGGAAGGTGCTTGTGCCGCTTATTATCAATACCGACGTCATCTCGTCACCGCCTGAAGCCACCACCCGCGTGGGAAGCGAAGACACTTTCACGTGCCCATTACCTCTGCCCGCCGGAGGCCGAATTCTGTTGGGTCACGGCAGCGGCGGCAAGCTGAGTAACGAACTTGTCCGCGACATTTTCCTGCCGGCGCTGGGTAACCCGGCGCTTAATCGCCTGGAAGATCAAGCTGTAGTGCATCTGAAAGATTCGCGGTTGGCGATATCCACCGATTCGTTTGTGGTGAAGCCACTCTTCTTTAAGGGCGGCGATATCGGATCTCTGGCGGTACATGGAACGATCAACGATCTTGCCATGGGCGGCGCGATCCCTTTGTGGCTCACTGCGGGTTTCATTCTCGAAGAGGGATTGCCGGTCGAAGTCGTTCGGCGCGTTGCTCAGTCCATGCATGAAGCAGCGGCTGCAGCCGGAGTGCAAATCGTTACTGGCGATACCAAGGTTGTCGAACGTGGAAGCGCCGATGGGATGTTCATCAATACCACCGGCATAGGCCTTGTTCGCGAAGGAATTTTCCTTTCTGCGGAGCAGGCGCGACCGGGCGACGCGATTATCGTCAGCGGCATGCTCGGCGATCATGGCATCGCTATCCTGGCGGAACGCGAAGGTCTGCAGTTCGAAACCGCCGTGCTAAGTGATTCCGCAGCTCTACACACCTTGGTGGCGCGACTCCTGGAAGATGCCGGCGGCGAAGTGCGTTGCATGCGCGATCCAACGCGCGGCGGGCTCTCCAGCACGCTCAACGAAATCGCAGCGAGCTCGCGGGTTGGGATGGAACTGGACGAGACCTCGATTCCAGTGCGCGAAGAAGTCCGCGGAGCCTGCGAAATGTTGGGCCTGGATCCGCTCTACGTCGCGAATGAAGGCAAGCTTGTCGCCATCGTTTCGCCAGAGGCAGCCAGCCGCGCCCTGCAGGCGCTACAGAGTCATCCATTGGGCAAAGATGCTCGCATCATTGGCCGCGTAACCGAGGCGCACCCGCGGATGGTCGTGATGCGCACCGCGCTCGGCACCACGCGAATTGTAGACATGCTCGCGGGCGATCAATTGCCCCGGATTTGTTAGGAAAAGCCGCATGCACGAAATTGGAATCGCATCATCGATCCTCGAGTCCGTACGCGCCGAGATAAGCAGGCGGCCCGAAGTGCGAGTCTGCGCGGTAGGAGTTCGCATCGGGGAGCTGGCCGCTGTCGATAAGGATGCACTGACATTCGCCTTTGAAGCTTTGACACGCGACACGGTGTTGGAAGCAATCCGATTGGAAGTGGAATGGCTGTTGCGCCGCCAGAAATGCCTGCAGTGCGGCCAAGAATTTGCGGTACGCGATCTGGATTTGAACTGCCCGAAATGCGGCGACAGCGGCACCACCTGCATCAGCGGCACCGAGTTGGACATTGCCTATCTGGAAGTGGAGGACCTGTGCGTGAAATCGTAGAGAAAAAGGTGCTCAGCGAGAATGATCGCGTGGCCGCCCGGCTGCGCCAGCGCTATCACGACGAAAATATTCTTTGCGTAAACTTCATCAGCTCACCAGGCTCCGGCAAGACCGCTCTGCTGGAGAAAACATTGGCAAGTTTTCCGAAAGACACGCCCGTGGCTGTTCTCACCGGCGACCTGCAGACCGACAACGATGCGCGGCGTCTCGCGCGATATGGCTTTCCGGTACGACAGATCGTTACCGGCGGAACCTGTCATCTGGATGCCCGCATGGTCGAGCGCCACCTGGATGACTTAGGATTCCGCGGGCCTGGCTTGTTACTGGTGGAAAATGTCGGCAACCTCGTTTGCCCATCGAGCTACGATCTAGGCGAAGCAGCTAAAATCGTGCTGCTCAGCGTTACTGAAGGCGAAGACAAGCCGCTGAAGTATCCCGGCATATTCCACCGTTCTTCGCTGATGCTCCTGACCAAGACGGACCTGTTGCCGCACGTGGACTTTGACCCCAAGCTCGCGCTTGAGAATGCCCGCAAGATCCATCCAGAAATCGACTACATCGCAGTTTCATCGCGCACCGGCGAAGGCTTCGATCGCTGGTTAGGATGGCTCAACGCCCTACATCAAAAAATTCAACAGGAAGCTGCCGTTCCGATAGCCTGAACGTTTACAATCATTCCATGATGGCTGAGGGGCCAAGAAACGGAATCGTCCGTCAGGCGATTGATGTCACCGGAATCGTGCAAGGCGTGGGCTTTCGCCCGTTTGTTTATCGCTTGGCAAACGAATGCAACCTTGTGGGGTCAATCACCAATACCGTTGCCGGCGTAAGCATTGAGGTAGAAGGGCCGGCGGATGCGGTGGATACCTTCCTGAAACGGCTGCCAGAAGAAATCCCGCCGCTCGCGAAAATTACGTCGCTGGTGCAACGCCAAGCCGAGACGCAAGGTGACAAAAGCTTTCAAATTCTCTCGAGCCGGCGCTCGGACGAGGCACCCAAAGCTCTGATTCCTCCCGACGTCGCGGTGTGCGAGGACTGTCTGCGCGAGATGAACGATCCGCGCGACCGCCGCTTTCGCTATCCGTTCATCAACTGCACCAATTGTGGCCCGCGATTTACCATCATTCGCGATATTCCCTACGATCGCGCGCGAACCTCCATGGCCGTGTTCAAGATGTGTCCCGCCTGCCAAGCTGAATACGATGATCCCGCGAATCGCCGATTTCACGCGCAGCCAAACGCCTGCTGGGATTGTGGCCCGCAAGTCTGTCTGCTGAATGCCGATGGAGAATTGCTCGATGTCGCTCAGCCGATTCGCGAAACCGCAAAACTCCTGGAGCAAGGAAACGTGGTGGCGATCAAGGGGCTGGGCGGGTTCCACCTGGCCTGCGATGCAAAAAGTGAGTCCGCAGTGGACCGTTTGCGCGCACGCAAGCGTCGAGTCGAGAAGCCCTTTGCGGTGATGGTGCGCCGCATTGAGGATGCGGAACGTCTGTGCGTGGTCGATTCCGTAGCGCGGAAGCAATTGCTCTCCATCGAACGGCCGATAGTTCTGCTGCCCCGGCGGCTTGAAGGGAACGTGGCCACCGGTGTAGCTCCGCGGAATCGTTTTCTCGGTGTGTTTCTACCCTACACGCCTTTGCATCACCTGTTATTTTCCGCCAGCAAGTTTGATGCTTTGGTGATGACCAGCGCCAATTTGAGCGAAGAGCCCATAGCGATCGCGAACGAAGAGGCGGTCAGCCGGCTAAAAGGCATCGCGGACGCGTTCCTCGTTCACAATCGCGACATCCTGCGCCGCTGCGACGATTCCGTCGTTCGCGTGGCTCTTGGCCAGCCGCAAAAATTGCGCAGGTCGCGAGGATTTGTTCCCGTCCCGGTAGCTATTGAACAGGAATCGCAACCGATCCTCGCCGTGGGAGGCGAACTGAAAAACACAGTTTGCGTCGTTCGAGGCGGAGAAGCTTTTCTCAGCCAGCACGTCGGCGATTTGGAGAATCTTGAGAGTTACGGATTCTTTCAGGAAGCCGTCGAGCATCTTCAGAGTATCCTTGAAGTGAAACCGCGCGCGATTGCTTATGATCTTCATCCAGATTATTTCTCGACTAAGTGGGCTTTGGAAAAACAAGGATTCGAACTTGTTGGCGTCCAGCACCACCATGCGCATATCGCCTCTTGCATGGCCGAAAATCATCTGGACGGCAAGGTAATCGGCATCGCGCTTGATGGAACCGGTTACGGGACCGACGGTGCTATCTGGGGCGGGGAAGTGCTCATCGCGGATTACGAAGGTTTCGAGCGGCCTGCCCACTTGCAATACTTCCCGCTGCCCGGTGGCGCTGCGGCCATCCATGAGCCCTGGCGAATTGCGTTGGGGCTGCTCTATCGCAACTTTGCCAATGAGTTTCCGACGGCTGCTCCGCTTTTTTTCAAGGACATCGATTCGCGCAAACAGAATGTCGTTGTGCAGATGATTGAACGCGAAGTGAATTCGCCGCTAACCTCAAGCTGTGGACGCTTGTTCGACGCCGTGGCCGCTCTTATTGGCATTCGCAGTATCGTGAATTACGAGGCGCAGGCTGCCATCGAATTGGAAATGGCTGCGCACGATTCCACGGATGAAGGCGTATACCCCTTCGATTTAATGAAGCAGGATTCTGGGTGGGAAATCGGAACGCGAACGCTATTTGAATCCATTGTTCAAGATATTGGCAATCAGGTCCATCCCAACGACATTAGCCGGCGCTTTCATAATGGATTGGCCGCAGTTTTTGCCGAACTAGCCGAACATATTCGCAGCAGTTCTGCGCTGAATCGTGTGTGTTTAAGCGGCGGATGCTTCCAAAACACGCTTTTGTTCGAATCGCTGCGCGGCCTTTTGCGGCAACGCGACTTTGAAGTTTACTTCCACACCGAAGTTCCTGCGGGAGATGGCGGGCTGAGCTTGGGCCAGGCACTCGTGGCTTCGCGCCGCTTGCTGTCAGGGAAAGCGAATCAGGTCTAACGCGTCCCGAATTTTCGGCTGGAGGTGATCCCTTTTCCTTCGGTCACCGTGATGGTCTGTCCTGCCGGTACTGCAGAGAGCTTGTCGATCTGTCCGCTGGGCCAGCGTATTTCGATCGAGTCCGCGTTTTCCTTTTGCGCCAATCCAAACGTAAGTACCAATTCGCTGGACGAAAGATAGCTAGAACCGCTGCGCAACATTTGCGACTGCGTCTCTCCACCGGATGATAGTTTCACGACAGTTCCAATACCGTCGCGATTTGATTTTGCGCCCACCAATTTCACTCGCAAGCTTTTGTTCGCTGCGGCGCCTGCCGAAGCCTCATTCAGGAATAGGTATGCGGGTCCGCCGTTCGTAGACAGAAGTAAATCCAGCCGCCCATCGTTGTTAATATCGCCATACGCAGCACCCCGTCCTACTCGTGGTGAATTGAATGCCGCACCCAGGCTCTTGGTCACTTCCTGAAAGTTGCCCTTGCCCACATTTCGAAAGAGATGTGGCGGCATGGCATATTTCACGTTCGGCTGCACGCGCTGAATGTCGCTATCAATGTGCCCGTTGGCGATCAGAATGTCCGGCCAGCCATCCAGATCGTAGTCAAAGAAAAAGCAGCCAAAACCCAGAGTGAGCAACGATGCGCGGCCCACTTCCGAGCGTGGCGCCTCGTCGACGAATAATCCTTTGCCCTCGTTATGGTAGAGCGACAGCATCTGGTTCGAGAAATTTGTAATCAAAATACTCGTTGCGCCTGATCGATCGTAGTCCGCCGCATCCACGCCCATTCCGGCGCGAGCCACGCCGTCTTCGCTGAACGCCACACCCGCCACAACCGCCTTTTCTGCGAACGTGCCATTACCATTGTTGTGATAAAGCTTGTTAGGTTGCGTATCGTTCGAAAAAAGTAAGTCGGGCCAGCCATCGTTGTCGTAATCCAGAACTGCGATACCAAGCGTTTTGGAAGTAGGCTCGCTTAAACCGGCTTTCTTGGTGGCATCTTCAAAGGTGCCATTACCCAGGTTGTGCCACAAACGAACCGATGTACCCTTATACGATTCCGGCGTGCAATACGATTTGCTCTTGCCGTCGAGCGTGCAATACAAGTCCCGTTGCATGGACCACTGCACATAATTGGCTACAACCAAGTCCAGCTTGCCGTCCTTGTCGTAATCCACCCACGCCGCGCTGGTGCTGAATTCGTTCGGGCCCATCAATCCAGCTTTTTGTGTGACGTCGGTAAATGTGCCGTTGCCGTTGTTGTGAAACAACCGGCTTTGGCCCATCGCGGTCACGAACAGATCGTCATATCCATCGTTGTCGAAATCGCCGACGGCCACACCCATACCAAAAACTTCTATATCGAGGCCGGCCTTGTGAGTTACGTCCGTAAAGGTTCCGTCATGATTGTTGTGATAAAGCTTTGGTGTGCTGTGCTTCGAAGGGTGGCCCGGCCAATCGGTGCCATTCACCAGGAAAATATCCTGCCAGCCGTCGTTATCGTAGTCGATGAAGGCCACGCCGGGGCCCATGGTCTCCGGAAGATACTTCTTCCCGAACGCGGCGTTGTTATGTACAAAATGCAGGCCTGCTTTCTGAGTAATGTCGCGGAATGTAATGGACGGTGGTGCAGCGGCACCACCAGATGATGCTTGACGTCCGTTCGCCAGAGAACCGGATCCGAGTGCCCAGATTGCGAGAAGGCCAGCTGCTGCAAATTTGTTCACGTTTTCTCCGCCGGAATATCCCGCCCAACTCCTAGAGCATCGGCTGCCCGATTGATGTAGTTGAACCAGGAGGCAATCAAGGTGATTTGCAAGATGCCGCGATCGTCAAAGCCCACACTTCGCAGTTTCTTGTGATCTTCGGGGCCGCACTGCGTGGCATCGCGCGTAAGCTTTACAACGTATTCCAACATGGCCTTGTCCTGATCACTGATAGGCGCAGTGCGATAGTCTTTTCGAAGCGCTGCCACCATCTCATCGTTTAAGCTCACGCGACGCAGAAACTCTGCGTGAGATTCTATTCAATAGAAACAGCGGTTGGTCACCGACACCATCGTCGCAATCATTTCGTGCTGCTCGCGCCGCAAAGGCAATTCGGGCGACATCAGCGCGCCAAATGTGCTGAATGCATGGAAAAGCACGTCGGGAAGCAAACTATGCGAGCCTACGATTGAGTTTTCGACGCCGCGGTCTACGATGGGCACAGGAGTCGCATACTCCAATGGATATAGTTTGCGTTGCTCCATCATCGCGTTGCGCAACTTCTCGTCGTCTTCCATGCGCACTGTCTTGATCCAGGTCATGAGCACTTCCCTTGATTGGAATATCGTTGATGTAGGCTAACGGCCGGCTCCACTTGCAGCTTTGGTGGACTTCACTGCATGCGCGGCAGAAGCAGCCTTTTGGTTTTTTGCCGCTGGAACAGCAGGACCAAGCGCGACGGACACATGCTCGTGAATCGGCTGGCGTTCGTTATTGTCTTCGGGATGCGCTTGCCGGTAGGCTCCCGTGAGAGCCTGCGAAGATTCGTCCGCCTTAAAGCGCAAGTAACGGTCGCGGTGTTCATTCGCGCGAACTTCATCGCCAAGCCCGGTGTAACAGAGCATCAGATTGTAGTTGGCCTGAAGATCTTCCGGGTCGATTGCGAGTGTCTGTTGCAGCTCCTTGATGGCGTCGTTGTAGCGTTTCTGCAGAAAGAGCACGCGCCCCAGTTCGTTGTGAACTACGCGATCTTTGGGATATTGCGCCAGAACGTCCTGCAGTGTTTTCGCCGCTTCGTCGTACTTGCCTTCTTCTTTTAGCACACGCGCGTAGAAGAAATTTGCCCGCGCCAGTCCCGGTTTCAGCGCCAGCGCCTTCTGCAAGACTTCTTTAGCGCTCTCTGTGCTGCCTTCCTGCACACGCACGCGCCCGACGTTCGTCCAGCCGTCGGCATTCTGCGGATCAATCTCGGTGGCTCTTAGAAATGCCCGTTCGGCGCCGACCAGATCTCCTTGCAGGAAAAGACCAATTCCATAGTCGTTCCAACGAGTCCAATCTTCCTTATTTCGAACAATTTCGGGGGCAGGCTGGGCGGCGGTGTGAGGCAGCACGTGAATGGACTTGTTATCTTCCGCAACCGTGATGATCGGTAAATTGGGAATTCCAGGGGCCTTGCTGGATACGTGAGACAAGTCACCCGTAAACGCCACTTGGCGATCGTCGTAATCTGGAGTCACGTTGGGATCAGTTTGCGGCGACTTTTGTTTTCCTGCAAAAGCGAATTGCGTGTTCCACCACTGGAACTTGCGATAATTCAACTTGGCGTGGAGCTGAATATGCTCGCCAGCGTTTTCCGGAATATGCATGCGGAAATGCGCGGTATCCGCTGCCCCGGGCGGAATCAGGTGAACATAAACCGTGGCACGGGCCGCCCACGCGTTTCGCTTATTGATTGGGTTGCCATGCGAATCGATCAGCAGCGATTTGTAGAAATGCGCGCCTTTTTCAACGGGCCCCTTGCCATCGTCATCAACCTTGCCGCTCCAAAAGATCGTTTGGCCCTTCTCGTCGGTCGCTTGAAGTTCCAGCCACACTTCCAAGGCGTCAATCGTTCCCCCCGGAAAGAAGTGCCCGACCTTTCGAGTGCGCACCACAACATCGACGAGAGCATCATCTCCGCGACGCACTCTAGCGTCCATCCGGCCCAGAGGGGCAGTAATCGGTCGCGCTTCACCCGCCGGCCCGGTTGGCCCCGTAGCTTCTGCCTCTTCGCCAACCGCGAACGTGGTCGACAATTCCTGCTTGGGAAGATTTTTCTGGCTGCCCAGCGTATCGTTCTTGGCTACCGGCGACACTGCGAAGATGTCGACGCTGACTTGTTTATCTTGTAGGAACTTTTTGCTCGCTTCCAGTTGCTCCGTATCTTCGTTAGCTGTGGGCACTGCGGTGTTGGCGCCAGGGAAGCGGTGCGAATGAACGTAGCCATTCACGTTGCCTTCGTCTTTCGATGCAACCATGGGCATATGGCAATCCGCGCACATCATCGGCGTGGCCGGATAATAAAAAGATCGTGCGCCCTGACCGGAAACGCCGCTCGCCTGCCAGTTGTCGTATTCGTTCAAGCCACGTATCCAGCGGTAATTGTTCACCGGCATATCCAGATGAACTTTGTGGCATCCGGAACAGAATTCCGGGACCTGCGTGCGCATGAATGGCTTCAGAAAAACGCGGCGGTGTGGCTCGGGATTCAGACGCACCATGAAGTCATGCAACCCGCGCACCAAAGGATTGTTACTGGCCGCGAGCTCATGTAGTTTCGGATATTCCAGAAGGAAATCACCTTGTCCCATTGTGCTTTTTACCTGCACGATGCTGTGGCACATCATGCAGCTCAAACCCGCTTGAGCTTCGGGCTTGTCGACATTTTGAGCGATAGGCTGGTCCATCATGCCACTGAAAAGCAGCGCCGGATCATGGCAGCCCGCGCACCATTTCGACGGTTTGACGCCCTCAACTTCCTGCATATATTCAATGCTTTTGCGATACCACTGATTGTTGAAGGAAGAGAAGTGATGTGCGGAACTTTGCCACTGCTTGTAGATGTCTGAGTGACAGCGTTCGCAGGCCTGCGATTGCAGGAAGTAGTTCGATGGAATGTACTTTCCGTCCGTAGTTTGAGCTGAACTTGGGAAAAATTTCCCGTGCGGACCGTCTCCTTCCTGATCCATCGTTTCCGGAGAGATACTCGGGTTGTTGACTTGAAAGCGATTTGCCCAAGCGACTTCTCGTGTCCAGCGAGCACCTGCGGCGACGCCAACAGTTAAAAGCACCAGGCCCACCAAAGCCGCGATGCGCTTACCAAGTCCCGAGCCTATCCAGTCTTGCGCGGACATCCATGCCAGAACTAAGAAGATCACTCCCAGCGAGCACAGCGCGATGTGCGCGTAGAGCCAAGTTCTGAAACGATGAGGCGTCCCCAGATAAATCAGCAGGAGCCCTAGCGCGGTGCCCGCAGCAAGGATGATCCAGCCAATTCGCGCGAGCCAGGATTCTTTGGTCAACCCGCGAAACAAGAAAAGCAGCAGACCGGCTGCGAACAAAATTCCCACGCCAGCGTGAAGTACCACGGCTGCAAAATAAAAGATGGTTGCGGATGGTAGTGCGTACAGGTATGCGGCCGAGATAACCAGGACGAATACGCTAAGGGAGCGCCAGCGTTTCATTCCCATTCCCCCAATCTGACCCTCCAGCCAACTTTACCTGCCCCTGAATTAATAATGCGGCCGGGGGTCGTGGTCCCGGCCGCAGGAGTTTGTTGGGGTGCTTCCTGTGTCGGCGAAGGCAAAGCCTCATTTGGAAGCGACTGCTTAGTTGCCCCATTTATACGGCGAGGAGAGATCAGTGACAATAATGCGAAAGCACTACCGGTTCGAATCCTCTTTAATACCTTTATTCTCAATAATTTGGAAGGACTTGCCAGCTTTCAGGCGAGCATGCTCTTCACTCTTTCCGCTCGGCCATTCTATCACCACGCGATCGATCTGATCCTCCTTGCCAACTCCGAAGGTCACCGGCAATTCAGACTGCGATAAGTAGCTGGAGCCACTTCGCACCAATCGCGTTTGCGTTTGCCCGTTGCGAAAGATGCGCACGGTAGCTCCAATCGCATCACGATTTGATTTTGTGCCAATTAGCTGAAAACGAATGCTGCGATTGCCGCTCAATTGATCGTTTCGATAGAGGTAGCAAGGACCGTTATTGGTGGTCAGCAACACATCCAGGTCGCCATCGCGGTCGTAGTCGCCAACGGCCAAGCCGCGGCCAACTCTGGGAAGTTCGAAACCGCCACCCACTTCCGTGGCAATGTCCCGAAATTTACCGCGACCCAAATTCTCGAAAAGTTGTGGCGCCTGCGCGTAGCCAACATTCCCTCGAATATTTCGTACAGTTTCGTCGATGTGCCCATT
>DASXLU010000423.1:0-1527 GCA_036496065.1 Candidatus Acidiferrum sp. | reverse complement strand
CCCGGCGGCGCCACCAGTGGATCATTCTCAAATATCTTCAAACTCTCCAGCACGCTGCCGTAATGCTTCTGAATCGTGAACTCGTCATCCTGATAGTGCCGAATCCCTGCCAAATGTCCTGCCACCATCCGCACCGTAATCACCGCACCCTTATCCGGAAACGTCGGCACATATTTCTGCACTGGCGCGTCCAGATCGATTTTTCCGGCTTCCACAAGTTGCATCAGCGCAATCGCCGTCAGCGGCTTCGAAATACTGCCAATTCGAAATTTCGTCGTCGGCCACACCGGCGCGCGCTCCTCCAGGTCTGCGTACCCGAATCCCTCCGAGTACACCAGCTTTCCATCGACGGCCACCGCCATCGCCACTCCCGGTATCCCGCGTGCAATCCACTCCTTGCCCTGCCGGTCCGCATTTTCTTTCGCCGCAGCATACGCCGCGCCCTTCGTCGCAACAGCCCCACTCTGCGTTTGTCCCGCAGCAATGCCGCTCAGCATTCCTACCATCAGCCACAGCGCGAACATCATTCCGCACATCTTCTTCGCACGGCCCTTCATCATTGGCATCATCACTCGCCCCTCACTCGCAAATTTCCCATCAGCATCTTCCCACATTCCTCAAATCCCGTCCGACCCTCCTACAATTTCCCTCATCGCGCGTGATCGACCTGCAAGGCAAGCGCTGGGAACCAAAGTCAAAAGAAATCCAGCGGCGTAGGTGCGGCACATTCGCAATCCGATCGCACTACACAACACAAAACCAATCACAAAAATATTCTGCGCGCGAATTATTTTTTCATTCGCGCAAAAAGTTTTTCACCGTTTTTCCTTCGTGATTCACAGCCGCTTCAGAACTCTCATTGACGCGCGTTCACATTCCCCGCACAATGCATTACGAACTGCGGCGCCACGGTATTTACTCGATGCGCATGCAGTGACACTCGCACTTGCCCTGAAAAACAGCCAGTGCCATAATAAGCGAAGAAAAGGCGAATAGAGCGTAGCTCGTTCTTTGTTTCACTATGCCTACCGATTCCACTCTCGAACGGCCTTTGCCGAGCAATCTCGACGCCGAGCGCTCCATCCTTGGCGCCATTCTCCTCGACAATAACGCCCTCAATACCGCCATTGAGGCCCTGAAGGCCGACGATTTCTTCCTTCCCCAGCATCACCGCATCTTCAACCAGATGGTCGCTCTCGGCGAAGCCCAGCAAGCCATCGATCTCGTCACCCTCAGCGAAGAACTTCACCGCCGCGGTGAACTGGAGGCCTCTGGCGGCGCGCCATATCTTGCCTCGCTCGTTGATGGCGTCCCGCGCGTCTCCAATGTCGAGCACTACGCCCGCATCGTCAAAGAAAAAGCGATGCTGCGCAACCTGGCGCACGCGGCCCAGAAAATTCAGCAAGACGCGCTCGATGGTGAAGACGGCGCGGACATGATTCTCGATGGCGCGGAATCCAAAATTTTCGCGCTCGCCGAAGATCGCGTCAAAGCCGGCCTCATCTCCGTCAAAGACATCGTTCGCGA
>DASXLU010000422.1:0-3812 GCA_036496065.1 Candidatus Acidiferrum sp. | reverse complement strand
AAAGAAGGGGTCACGGTTGGGCGCCGCTTATATTCTCCTAATCTCGCTGTTGTTCCAGTCGCTTAGTTCCGAATCAGGGCGGGGTCAAGTTGGACACCGATTCACACTCTCTGGGGCCGGCGCTACGGGCAATCGCTAGCTTGCCGGGGTCGATACCGAGATCTGGTGCAGCGGATCACGCAGCCGCCGCAGACAGCGCAGTTCCGACAAGTGCTATCCGCCGTTCTGATGGCCATTGCGCGCGGCGAGATCACGCCCGCCGAGGGCGCGCATATCGCCGCCGACGCATAATCGCCGATTATGGAAAGTTCGCGTTGTGGGTGTGAGTTCCATCACTTCACGGGGAAAATCCACGCCAAGAGCGCAATCAATCAGCTACGAAAGCGATCACAGCCGCCGTGATCGGTGCGAACCCAGTCCTCTTTGTCCAACGAGGATTGCTTTTTGCGACTTCTACGAGCCACTCCGCCAGATCGCCAACCCTGACAATTTCGCTTCCGAACGGGATCTCCTTTTTCATTCCCTCGTCGGTGTCAGCCGTGACCGCCATCTCTTTGATAAATCGAGCACGCACTAGCTCAACGTCATTCTGATCGAGCAATCTGCGAATCCGAGGATCGATAGCCACGGTGCCTGCGGCGTTAGGTGCTAGAGAGGACGTGGCGGGGAGCCCTCCTATGGTTGAACCTGCCCACCCTCACTTGGATCTATATTCCCTCGCGCAAACTCGGCAATGTCCTGTAGCAGCCGTCGCATTTCGTCAGGTATTTCATCGCCCCTCATCGCTTCGATAATTGATGCTGCCGTGACAGAAACTCCGTACTCTTCTTGTAAATATCGATTAAACATGCTCAGGGCGTCTTTGCCCGATATGACCTGCAACTTGGATGTTCTGTCGTTCCAACAGCTTTCGAATTCGTTCAAAGCGGCCTCATTCACCGTCGCTAGATCTAGCTTAGGGGAATTGGTGCGCTCGAACTGCGCTCGCGAGGTCTGGTATCGCGAAGTCACGTAATTCCTTCGTTCATCGGCAAAGCTTTCTAACAATGTGGCAGCATCACCAGAATACGTTTTCTCGATACCTGTTCGCCTTCCTTGATCTGTCACTTTACGGGCAGCAGCTCGGTCCATTGCTGCAGGTACAAGTAAAAAATTCTCAATCTCTTTGCATGAATGTATCGCTACATAATCGCAGAACGTTTGACACTGAGCCGTAATCGACGCACGTTCGCCATCACACCGATAATCTTTGTCCATCACGGAGGCCCCTAGGATTCGGCCGCCGACAGTAAACTCCATACCTGTTTTTAGACTCCGAATTCGTTCCGGGTTAAATCCCTTCACTGGCACGACCGCGAAGTCACTACGATTTGCGATGTTAATGAGTCCTAGCTTTCTTGCAAACCTAGCCAAAATCTGAAAGTCCTCACCTTCGACAAATAACGTCCTTCGGGTCTTAGCAACCTGAGTCAAAAGCGGATTCAGATTTGATCCAAGAGCAGCAAATACGTCTCTCAGTTCTGAGGGATCCCGAATCCGATGAGCCGTCCGCCGCCGCTTATTGATCAGTATGATGTCGTCCGTCTCCGCCTCAGCAATTATCTCTGTCGAGTGGGTCGCAATCAGAATGTCAGGCCCCAAATTTCTCAACAACCCGAGCAGTTGACGCTGCAGATCTGAATGAAGGTAAATGTCGGGTTCATCGATCAGAAATAGTGCTCTGTCACGCGACTGGATCAAATGGGTTAGCATCTGACACCACACCTGAAAGCCGAACCCTGCCCAAAATATCTCGCGTGGAATACGTTCCTCCGGGCAAAACATATGCAGTAATGGCTTGTCTCCAGGTCGTTCTGGCGGATCAACTCGTGGCCGTTCGATGTCCATACCGGGCCATGTTTGAATTAACGCCGCCCTAAATTCGTCAAATCTTTCCGGGTAATGGTACCATATGTTTCGGAAATTTCGTGACGCCGTGTAATTAAAAAGTGCGACCCTGGCTGTATCTTCTTGAAACAACTTTTCGTTGTGCTCGACCGGGCCTAGGATCGGGACGAAGCCGATGGGACAATTGAATTGTGCCTTGAAGTTAGTCGGAGTTATTATTGCCCTTCCTTGGGCGTCGGGTATTAAATAACAACATCCTTGTTCGGGAAAATGCAATACAAGCGCATTGCCGTTCGACAGTGTGAACGTAACCGTCGCGGTTTCCGAGTCATCATAGTTATAAAAGATATTTTCCTCAGCCACCGAAATTGATCGCAAATCTATTGTGTACCCAGATGTGTGACCGTGCGGGCCTCTGACCGTTTCGGAGCGACGGCTCGTTGCTTTACGCAGCGCCGCAGCGAGGATGCGAAAAGCCGCCAAGATTGTGGATTTTCCCGAATTGTTTGGGCCAACCAAAATATTGAAGTGCCGAAGCTGGATCGAAAACCGATCAAATGCCTTAAAGTGGGAGAAGTCTACACGTACAAACTGGTGGTAAGGAGTTGGCATGGGCATGTGTCATGAAGCGGGTGTTAGCCGCGAAATCGTGCTCTGACTGACATTGTAGCTCCGCGCGACGCTACGCTGCGTTTCGCCTGCTTCGAGGAGCTTGCGGGCTTCGCGCTGCTGATGCGGGGTGAGAATGGGTTTGCGGCCGAATTTGACGCCGTTGGCTTTGGCATCGGCCCGGCCGCGTGCCGTGCGCTCCAGAATGCGGCGGCGCTCCAGCTTGGCCGCCACGCCAAGAATGGCAAAGATGATTTCGGCAAAATCGGACGCGTGTCGAGATACGGTTCCGCCAGCGAACGGATGCCTGCGCCGGCGCGCTGCATCTCTCGCGCGATCACCAGCAAGTCGGTCGTGTCACGCAACAGGCGGTCAACCGCCGGGGTTATCACGACGTCGCCCGGGGCAAGCCGTTTCATCAGCTTGCCAAGCTGCGGCCGGTCGGCCGTGGTGCCGTTGATCTTCTCGCGGAATATCTTTTCGCACCCGGCCGCCTTCAGGTGGTGCACTTGGCCGGTTTCGTCTTGCGCGGCGGTAGACACGCGGGCATAGCCGTAAATCATAACCGATTATGCATCAGAAATTTGCATCAAAAAGGTCAATTCCATCAATGCGGTTGCGGCGATGCAAATATCTTGACGGCTGCACATTCGCAGATCGTACCCAACGCGGACAATCATCAGTCATTCACGAATTGTCCGGATTAGATTCGAGAATCTTCCTCAAGCTCGCTTCTTCTGGAAAGACTCCTAGAGGTTCCGCTCTCATCGTTCGGATACGCAATTTACCCTGCTCCCAATGTTCTATATTATACCCTGCTTTTCGAAAGAGCTTTTTGTGTGCGGGCGAAAGATGAAGGCGATTGGGACCAAGCGTTTCGAGCAAATAGCTTGGTGCACCGCTCATTCGCTTGATCGTAAACCCCTCCATGTGTTGTGCAAGTAAGCACGGCCTCCGAACAGGCTCGAAGTTTTGTGATAAATAGCGAGATCGTATCGTAACCGATTATTTGAATGTCCTGGTTACCCTCGATCTCAGACAAATAACGGCTGCGACGACCATCGTTAACCCATTCATCAGAATTACCGATGACGAGGACGAACTTAACTTCCGGCGGACTATCGTACGCGCTGTCAAAGACGGCCCCGACGTTAGCCAGGAGGTTCGGAGAGGCCTTTAGTCTCTTACGAACTGACTCGCGACAGCTCGTGAGCAAAATTTGGTGGCGGCGTAGGGCGGGTGATGCGATCATTGGCGCGCCGAAATGGCTTGAACCCACAGGGTTCGTTTGTTTGCACCCGCACTGCGGGAAAATC
>DASXLU010000421.1:0-7471 GCA_036496065.1 Candidatus Acidiferrum sp. | reverse complement strand
TTGGCGGCCCGTTCCACTTCTGCCAGGTCAATTTTCTTCATCTTCATCATCGCTGCCATCCCCTTGGGATTCTTGATGAGATCCAGCAGTTTTGTCGGTACAATCTGCCAGGACAAGCCAAACTTGTCCTTCAGCCATCCGCACTGACTTTCCTGGCCCCCTGCGGTGAGCTTGCTCCAGTATTCGTCCACTTCCTGTTGCGAGTCACACCGCACCATGAACGAAACCGATTCGTTGAACTTGAACATCGGTCCACCATTCAGCGCGGTAAATTTTTGGCCGTCCAATTCAAACGCGATGGTCAACACTTTGCCGATCGGGCCTACCTTTTCATGGGTATTATTCAGTTTGTCTAGACGCCTCGAATTCTTGAATACTGTTAGATAAAATTCGACCGCTTCCTCTGCGTTCGAATCGAACCAGAGGAATGGTGTAATACGGGGAAAGTCTTGAAACGCGCTCATAGCGATCTCCTGGAATTTGTTTTGAATACCCGTGCGATCCCCAAACATTCAGGCCGGAATCGGTGGGCTGCGCTGGGTTCCCATTTTAACCACAGATAACTTGCAAAGTGCAAGTTAGTATTGCTCGCCACATTTGCGTCTTGAGAGCGTCGATCTAACCCCTTACCGGACTTGGGCATGCGCTATCGCGAAACTGCGACCTTCCTCTCCGTGCTGTTTCTTGGCGGGAACGCATCGAACCAGTTACAATGAAATCTTGGGCGAGGCCCTCTCCTAAACCTCTAACAGTCCGGAGAATTGCCTCAGCAGGTCGAGGAATCGCAAACCTTTCATGGATATAGCCAAGTTTATCGACAACATTGTTGCGCGCTTTATCGGCACCAAGCACGAGCGCGACATCAAGAAATTGCAGCCGATCGTCGCGGCCATCACTGTCAAAGAGCCCGAAATCCAGGCGCTCAGCGACGCCGAACTGAAAGAGCGCTTTGCTGCCCTGAAGACTCAAGTTCAGGAACAACTTAAAGACAGCGATCCTGCGGACGCGTCTTACAAGGATCAATTGCAGTCCGCCCTGGATGCTGTCACGGTTCCGGCCTTTGCGCTGGTCCGCGAAGCGGGCCGCCGCTTCCTTAAAATGCGTCATTTCGATGTACAGCTTATTGGCGGAATGGTTCTGAACGGCGGCAAGATCGCCGAGATGAAAACCGGTGAAGGCAAGACGCTCGTTGCCACGCTCCCCGCTGCTCTAAACGCGCTTGCCGGCCGTGGCGTTCATATCGTCACGGTCAATGATTATCTCGCCCGCCGCGACGCCGAGTGGATGAGCCCGCTCTACAAAGCGCTCGGTCTCTCTGTCGGTGTAATCGTTCACGACCTCGACGACGACCAGCGCCGCGCTGCCTACGCTGCCGACATCACCTACGGCACCAACAACGAATTTGGCTTCGACTACCTGCGCGACAACATGAAGTACGATCTCGCCAGTTGCGTTCAGCGCGGTCACCAGTTTTCTATCGTCGATGAAGTCGACTCCATCCTTATCGATGAGGCGCGCACCCCGCTGATTATTTCCGGCCCGTCCGAGGAATCCACCGACAAGTATTTCAAGATCGACAAAATCATTCCCAAGCTCATCAAGGACATCGACTATACCCTTGATGAAAAGCACCGCACCGCTACCCTTACGGAAGAGGGTGTCAGCAAGTGCGAGCGTCTCCTCAGTCTCGGCAACCTCTACGACCCCGCGCACATGGAGACGATTCACCACGTCTATCAGGCATTGCGCGCGCACACACTCTACAAGAACGACGTCGACTACGTTATCAAAGACGGCGAAGTAATCATCGTCGACGAATTTACCGGACGCCAGATGCCCGGACGCCGCTGGTCCGATGGTTTGCACCAGGCCGTTGAAGCCAAAGAAGGCGTGAAGATCGAACGCGAGAATCAGACCCTCGCCACCATCACGTTCCAGAATTATTTTCGCATGTACAAGAAGTTGGCGGGCATGACCGGTACCGCGGAAACAGAAGCCGCCGAATTCGGCAAGATTTATAATCTCGATGTCGTCGCAATTCCCACAAATCGCGTGCTTATCCGCAAAGAAAATCCCGATGTTGTCTATCGCACCGAGACGGAAAAGTTCCAGGCCGTGGTCAACGGTATCCTGCAGGAAGACAACACTCTCGCAAACGGTATCCGTCAGTATCACGAGCGCGGGCAACCGGTTCTTGTCGGCACCATTTCCATCGAGAAGTCCGAAACCATTGCCGATATCCTGAAGCGCGCCGGCGTTCCGCACCAGGTGTTGAACGCCAAACAGCACGAGCGCGAATCGCGTATCGTTGCGCAAGCGGGCCGCAAGGGCGCTGTCACTGTGGCCACGAACATGGCCGGCCGCGGCACCGACATTTTGCTTGGCGGTAATCCCGAAGCTCTCACTCGCGAATATTTTCTCAAGAACAAAATGGCCATCCCTTATGCTTCGGCGCCGGCCGTTATCGGCGTCGATGGCGCTAACGCCGATGCGCAACCTGCCGTGCAAATGGTCCTCTTCCAGCACGAAGGCAAAATCTTCCAGGTGCCGCAAGATCAGTGGAAGCCGATATACGATCAATATGCCGACCAATGCAAGGCCGAACACGATGAAGTTGTCGCGCTTGGTGGCCTGCACATTCTTGGCACGGAGCGCCACGAAGCCCGCCGCATCGATAATCAGTTGCGTGGTCGCGCCGGCCGTCAGGGTGATCCTGGCTCCTCACGCTTTTTTCTTTCCCTCGAAGACGACCTCATGCGCATCTTCGGCGGCGAGCGCGTCAAGCAACTCATGTTCCGTCTCGGCATGACCGAAGGCGTGCCCATCGAATCGCGCCTGATTTCCAGCCGTATCGAAAATGCGCAGAAGTCCGTCGAAGCGCAAAACTTCGATGCCCGCAAACATCTTCTCGAATACGACGATGTAATGAACAAGCAGCGCGAGACGATCTACGCCATTCGCCGCTCCGCGCTGGAGGGCAAAGATCAGCGCGACTACGTTCTCGGAGTTGCCGAAGACGTGGGCCGCGAACTCGTCGACACCTACTGCCCGCGCGAGCAGCATCCCGGCCAGTGGAATACCACGCAATTCATCGCCGAAGTGAATAGCCAGTTCGGCATTGATGCCAAGGCCGCGGGCGCGGATCCCGCATCGCTCAATCACGACCAGCTTGCCGATGCTTTGGTCGAAGCAATTCGCACCCGTTACGCCGAAAAAGAAAAACAGTTCAGCCCAGACCTGCTCCGCTGGCTCGAACGCCGCATCATTCTTGACGTTGTCGACACGCAGTGGAAAGACCACCTGCTCTCTCTCGACCACTTGAAAGAGGGCATTGGACTACGCGGTTATGGGCAGAAGGATCCGCTCGTCGAATTCAAGAAGGAAGCTTTCATTCTGTTCGAAGACATGATGACGCGCATCGACAATGAAACCGTGCGCTATCTTTTCCACGTGCAGATTCAGCAGCAAGAAGCGCCGCCTTCACCGCAGGCACAACAATCCCCGCGCGCCGCCGAGCCACCCCGACAACGGCTTTCTGGAGCCGCCTCTGCCGTTGCCAGCGCCGCCGCACGCGTCGAAGAGCCGCCTCCGCAGCGCTTGCCCGATTTCGCGCGCTCGCTGGAACGCAAACAGGAACGCCAGCAGCGCGACCTGCAATATCAGACTGGCCCCGCGCAGGCCGAAGCTCCCAAACCAGTTCGTGCAGGCGCAAAGGTCGGACGCAATGACCCGTGTCCCTGCGGCTCCGGCAAAAAGTACAAAAAGTGCCACGGCGCCAACGCGTGACGAAATTGCATTTACCGTCATTTCGAGCGAGGCGAGAAATCCCTCTTCGATTGACGTAACGAGAAAATTTTCTGAATATCGCTCTTTTTAATCAAGCGACGACCGAGGACACGACATGCCACCAGGCCAAGCTCCACAACAAATGCCCGAACGCCACCCCATCCCTGGCGTTAAGAATCTCGTCGCAGTCGCCAGCGGCAAAGGCGGCGTAGGCAAGACCACCGTCGCCGTGAATCTTGCGCTCTCGCTCGCAAAACTCGGCCACAAAGTCGGCCTCCTCGACGCTGACGTCTACGGTCCCAACGTTCCCATCATGCTCGGCTCCAACGAAGAGCCCCGGGCCACCGCGCAGCAACACATCATTCCCGTCGAGGCGCAAGGCATCAAAATGATTTCCATGGGCCTGCTCAATCCGGGAGACAAGCCGGTCATTTGGCGCGGTCCGATGCTGCACAGCGTCATCACGCAATTTCTCCGCAGCGTCGAATGGGGCGAGCTCGATTATTTGATCATCGATCTTCCGCCGGGCACCGGCGACGTGCAGCTCACGCTGATCCAAACTGTCGCCGTGACGGGAGCCGTCATCGTCACCACGCCTTCCGTCGTGGCCCTGGCCGACGTGCGCAAAGCCATCGAAATGTTTCGCCAGGTTAACGTGGAAGTTCTTGGCGTCGTCGAAAATATGAGCACGTTTGCGTGTCCTCACTGCGGCAAGCCCGTCGATATTTTCGGCCACGGTGAAGGCACGAAGACCGCAGTCGCCTATGGCGTTCCGGTGCTCGGCGAAATTGAAATCGATCCGCGCATCCGCCTCGGTGGCGACACCGGCAAGCCCGTCGCCGCCCAAGGCGAATCGTCTCCCGCAGCCCAGAGCCTCTATCGCGTAGCCAAAGCCGTAGCCGCTCGCGTAGACGAAGTCCGCGCCACCTCCGCCGGCCCCACAGTCCAAATCGACTAGAGTTTCGCCATGCAATGCCCAGGCATCAGAACCATCGCCACGTTGTGATTGGCGATGGCCTTGTGTCCCCGCACTTCCACACGCCTCTTGCAGGCACTCATCCAAGACCGGAGCCGCCACATGAACAAACGGATTTTCTTTTTGCCGCCTCTGCTGATTCTGATCTTCTCGTCGGCTGATGTTCGTTCTATGCCTCAACCGCCACCTGCAACAAACCCATTGTCCGCTTCGCCTGATAACCCACTCAGCGCATCTGACAGTCTGGAACCCGCTAAGCTTCAGCGCGAAATACGTCCAAGCCAGCTTCCGGGCGCCAATTGCGCCGAAAAAATCGCCAGCGCTCTAAAGCTACTCAATGGGAATCCTGGGCTGCTGGATATCGACACTGCTTGCGGGTTAGGGACTGCCACTTCCCCCTGGCCTTCGGTAACGTTACCTCCGCACGTCGCCATGCGCTTCGTAGAACCAGGCGTTTATTGGATTAGCGGCATCACCATGATGACCAGCACGAACCTGTTTGGGCTTCCCGTCGGTATGGCCGCAGACACAGCCTCTCTTGTCTCTCTAAAGCAGGGCAACGGCATCAATGCTCCCAGCTTGATTACCGTACTTGGAAATTTCGTCTCCATCGCGGATCTTGCCATTGATGGAAACTTTAGTGCTGCGCAGCCGAATAATCCTTCGGCTGGTCCAAATATCGTGATAAACGCTGCGCATCGGGTGGAAATACATCGCGTCACCACAAGTAATTCCCGATCTCACGGCTTGGCTCTCATGAAATCAGCATCTCCCAAAATTTTTATGTTGATGGCCGAAGATAACGCGGGTGATGGTCTGTTTTGCAGTGAGGGCGGCGACGGTTTCGTTTCGAACAGCGAATTTGAAGCCAACCGTAAAAATGGCGTCGAACTGAACACTTGCCCCGCGTGGCGCATTGAGCATAGCGACTTCGGCCTAAACGGCTCCGGCCATCAAGGCGGCGATGCGTTTCTCGCTTACGCGTTGAATGCCAGTAGACCTGGAGAAATTATTGGAGGATTTCAGATCCTCGTCGGCAATCAATTCGGAAACAACTTTAATCACGATGTCCGCATACTTGGGTACGACACGACGGGGCGCGGCGGAAACACTTGTACTGGCAGCGTAATGTCAGGCAACAGTTTTATAGGCAGCGAATACCGTTCCAAGCCAAATCTCTTCAGCGAAATCGCCCTCGTCGATGGCGGCCTGAATGTTGTCACTGGAAATTTCTTTCAGCCATCGCTTCCCGCGCATATCGAAAAATCCGCCATCGCCATTACCGAAACGCCGGAAAATGGCAGCGGACGCGCGTTGGGACAGAATCAGGTCATACCTAATGTTCTCAGAGGCCCTGACGGCGCTTGGGGCACAATGGCCTATCTTGACCTTACCTCGAAAAGGGATTCGGGCTTGTCGGCTCGCAACCTTCTAGTCGGCATGAGCGGCCCGATATTATCGGGCTTCTCTTCCGGAGGCACGCCTCCCTCTCTCGAAACAAATAACGGCACCGCCGCCTTCACCATCAATGTCGGCGCCGGCACGATGTCTTCTCAAGGTGTAATTCATTTGCCTACCGCCGCGCACGGTTGGAACTGTTATGTCACCGACATCACCAGCCCCGGCGCGAATAACCCCAAGCAATCCGCTTCCTCCGCCGACAGCGCCACCCTCACGAACTACAATTTGTCCGGCACTCCATCACCTTGGTCTGCAGGCGACACCCTCACAGTAAGTTGCTTCGCAAGGTAGACCAATGTTTTCGCCTCGATGTGAGCAAACTGGATTCTAGTTCCGTGTAGGCCGCCTTCGGAGGCTGCCCGCAGCCGCAGATGGTTTCTCACTCTTTGTTCGAACGTAAACGTCCGCAGCCTTCTATCCCCAGCGCGGAACTTTCCGTTATCATCCTTCGTTCTCCAAAGTGAGGTCGTTAGTGAGCAGATCCGCACCGGTCGAATCTCCGCTTCAACAACGCACTCCCGCCTCCCGCTCGGAGGTTTGGGCACTTCTGGGCGGGTTGGCGTTTCTTCTTTTCGCCGCGCACATGCTGGTCAGCGGCCGCTACGGCTATTTCGTCGACGAGCTTTACTACCTCGCTTGCAGCCACCATCTCGCGTGGGGCTATGTCGATCAGCCTCCGCTCATCGCGGTAATCACCTGGCTCGAGCGCATCACTCTCGGTGACTCGCTCCCGGCCTTGCATTTTCTTCCAGCCGTCGCTGCTGGCCTCCGCGTCGTCCTTACTGGCCTGATCGCGCGCGAACTCGGCGCTCGTCGCTACGGCATTCTTCTGGCCTGCATCTGCGTGATGGTCGCGCCGATGTATCTCGGTCTCGACAGCCTGCTCACTATGAACGTTTTCGAGTCCCTCTTCTGGATGGCCTCCGCGCTTATCGTGCTGAAAATCTTCAATGGCGCCAGCCCCAAATTTTGGTTGCTCTTCGGTGTCGTCGCGGGTATTGGCCTGCTCAACAAGCATTCCATGCTGTTCTTCGGCTTTGGCCTTGTCGTCGGCCTGGTATTCACCAAGCAGCGCAAACAATTCGCGCAACCCTGGTTCTGGCTCGGCGGTCTGATCGCACTTCTGATTTTTTTGCCCAATCTTCTCTGGGAAATTCATCGCGGATTTCCCACTATCGAACTTCTACGCAATGTGCAGCGCAGCGGCCGCAACACAGAGATGGGCCCTGTACTCTTTCTTGTCGTGCA
>DASXLU010000420.1:0-9912 GCA_036496065.1 Candidatus Acidiferrum sp. | reverse complement strand
ATACAGAAAGAAAAAGCCCAGCGGCATGATTACGCTGAAAAAGAAAAACATCTTATTGCGCAGGGCGAGTTGCATGCGCACGCGAGTTAGGGTGATGAGGTTCGTCAATCGCGTAACCTCCTTCCGGTAAGTTCGATGAAGACATCTTCGAGCGAGGGCGTGGCAATTTCCAGGCTGACCAGTTCGTTGCCTTGCGCATCGAGCGATTTGACCAAAGAAACGATTGCTGGAGCTGTGCGTGGCGTGTGCAGCACGTAGGCGCCACCTAGTTCGCGCGCGTCCGCGACGCCGTCGAGTTGCTTGAGAGTAGTGATATCGACCGGCTTCGCCAGGCGCACTTCGATGCGCGTCGTATTTGCGGAACTCTGCTTCAGTTCGCGTGGCGTGCCTTGAACGATGACTTTGCCGTGGTCGACGATAGCGACGCGATCACACAGACGTTCCGCTTCCTCAATGTAGTGGGTGGTGAGCACGATGGTTTTCTTTTCGCGCTTCAACTCCTCGATGATGTCATAAATTTCGCGCCGCACCTGTGGGTCCAGGCCCGCCGTCGGCTCGTCGAGGAAAAGAACTTTGGGGTCGTTGACCAACGCCATAGCCAGCGCCAAGCGCTGCTTCTGGCCGCCGGAAAGAGTGGAGTAGAAGGCGTTGCGCTTCTCTTCCAACCCGAAGCGTTTCAGCAGTTCCTCTGGCTTGCGCTTGCGGCGATAAAAACTGGCAAAGAGATTTAAGGCTTCGCCGACGCGAATCTTATCGGGCAGGGAAGTGGACTGCAGCGCGGCGCCAATTTCGTGCTTGAGTTCATTGGGATTTCTCTGCGGATCGAAGCCGCAGACCGATACATGGCCGCCGTCAGGCACGCGCAATCCTTCCAGCACTTCGATGGTGCTGGTTTTGCCGGCGCCGTTGGGGCCGAGCAAGCCGAAGACTTCTCCTTCTTCAACAAAAAAGCTGACACCACGAACGGCTTCCAAGTCGCCGTATCGTTTTATGAGGCTGTCGACCTGCAGGACCGGATTAGGCATAAGGGGCGAACCGATAGAATAGCGCAGTCGCGAAGTTGCCGCATCTTTGGCTGCTCACGTCCTGTGAACTGACCTGCTGTTAGTACGCGTGCGGGGAGGATTTATATCAGCCAGGGCGCGAACCATCGACACTTCGCAACGCATTAGTGAGGCGGCTTTCGGCGAGCGAGCAATGACGAAGATCACCGCCCGCACAAAACTTACACGCTACGTTTCTTTGACGGCTTTTTGCGTGCAGTTCGTGCAGCTTTTGTAGTGCGTTTTGGAGTCCAGAGATGCTTTTTCAGATCGACGCGTGCCTCGAGAACCGTGATTCCCTCGGATTCCAGAAGCTTTCTTTGCAGGGAAGCAATGGGCTCGCGGATAAGCAGTTTGCCGCGATCGCCAACGACACGATGCCAGGGGATTCCCTTGCCGGATGGAGTGGCAGCCATGGCCCTTCCTACGGTTCTGCCGCCGCCACGCAAACGCAAGGCTTTAGCCAGGGCCCCATAAGTAGTAACCCTGCCGCGCGGAATTTGTTGTACGACGTGGTAGACGGGATCCCAGCTCATGGCGACACGCATCGTAATGGGGAAGCGGCCGCGAAGCAAGCACGACAGAGACCTTTGCAGCTGCGAAGTGTTTGATGAAGTGAAGCACAAAAAACAAGCCAGCCGTGCACACGAGGGAATCAAATGGAACGGAACGGAAAAAATAATGAAGCGCGGCAGGCAAACTGCGTAAGTATGAGCACAAGGGCAAGGCGGGGAGCGATTACTAACAGAGGCGAACTAAAGATGTTGACGGCTGTAGTGGAATGTTCTTACACTACGGGAATACGTCCTCTGTAGATGATTGTCCGGCAAGTTAGCCGAGGTATAAAGATGGCTTTCGTGCGGCGCAAAGGAAATTCGTACTACCTGGTGCACAACGTGCGCCGCGGTGGGAAAGTGCAGCAACTGCACCTTGCGCGGCTTGGTGAACGCGCGAAAATCACCGACGAAATCGTACGAGAAGTCAGCAAGAAACATCCCTTCGTGGAACTCAACTGGCGCACTCTGCGTGAACAGTTGAGCAGCCAGATCGATCTGGCGGATCCCGAATCCCCAGCCGTACAAAAATTAATCCACACCCTGCGAAACCTGAATCTGGATTTGGCGGACTTGTTTCCGCCGGTGCTGCGGCTTTCCGAATCCCCCGCGGTGACGCGGGAGTTGTTGGTGCAGTTGCGGCTTCTTCACTCCACGATCCGGATAAAACTCGATCAGTTCGGGCGCAAAGACGAACTGAAACGAGTAAGTCGGGCGAGTGGACGGTTTGGGCAGGCGGACCCGGATTTCCGGGGACGCTAGGGAGGCGGTCATGGGGACAGGGGACTTATCACTTAATCCAAGCATACGTAGTGCGGAAACGGTAGAGTTTCAGCGGGCGTTACGCGCCAAAATCGTCGGACAAGATGAAGGCGTGCAGGCTCTCGTCGAGTTGTTCCAGGTGTTTACGGCGGGGTTGAGTTCGCCAGGGCGCCCAGTGGGGAACCTGCTTTTTCTGGGACCGACTGGCTCTGGCAAAACGCGCATCGTGGAAGCTGCCGCGGAAATACTTTTTGGCAGTCCGCGTGCCGTGATCAAGATTGACTGCGCGGAATTCCAGCACTCGCACGAAATCGCCAAGTTGATCGGCTCGCCACCGGGCTATTTGGGTCACCGCGAAACTCATCCGTTGATTACGCAGGAAGCGCTTTCGGCGAATCACACGGAAAAGCTGAAGTTGTCTTTCCTGCTGTTCGACGAAATCGAGAAGGCCAGCGATGCGTTGTGGCAGTTGCTGCTGGGCATGCTGGACAAAGCGACGCTCACACTGGGCGATAACCGGCGCGTGGATTTGTCGCAAACCGTCATCTTCATGACTTCCAACCTGGGCGCGACGGATATCACCGACCTGGTGTCTGGCGGGTATGGGTTCATCAAGTCTGACGATAAGCCCAAGGCAGACTTGGATCAGAGGGTCGAGCGCACTGCGGTCGAAGCAGCACGGCGGAAGTTTTCACCGGAGTTCATGAACCGCCTGGACAAGATGGTGGTGTTCCGTCCGTTGTTGCGTAACGAACTTGAAGCTGTGCTGGACATCGAACTGGGCCTGGTGCAAAAGCGTGTGTTGGATACCGCGACAGGCAAATTCCTTTTCCGAGTGACCGATGCCGGCCGCGAATTCCTACTACAAGAGGGTACGGATCAGCGCTATGGAGCACGGCACCTGAAGAGGGCGATCGAGCGTTTCGTGGTGTACCCGCTGGCGAATCTTCTGGCCACGCAACAGGTGCGGTTGGGAGACTTGGTACGTATTGACTGGGATGGCGTGCATAAGGAGTTGACCTTCGTGCGCGAGCGCGAGGGCGCGATCATTACTTCCGAAGGCGAGGCAGCCTCTGCGGCTGGCGCCGGAGGAAGGGTCGAAGACGGGCTGGGGAAGGACGCGCCTCCTGCCGAAACCCTCGCCGGCGAGGCCACAATCCTCCCGGCTTTGCCTGCGGCAGCTCCGGCAAGCGCACGTCAGCCTTTACAGGGGCGCAAAAAGAGCGAACGCTAAGGCAAATTCCAGAAACTGAATTCCAGTGAAGGGGCGCACAGCGATGTGCGCCTCTTTTTGTCTAGGGTGTAGTGACACAATGTGGTGCAGGTCTCTCAAATTGCGCACCTTGAAAAACAGCGTCTCACTGGATGAGACACTTTTCGCTCGCTTATAAACTGTATGTTGTTGAAGTTGTGTGTCTTTGCACAGTGTGCCAATTGCGAATAGATTGGCACGTCCCATGCTATAGCTTCCATGACCGCGTCGCTCACGCGACATTGTCGAGCCCAGGACGAAGCAGTGACGCTTAGGGGCCTCACTGCAGAGGGTAGACGCCATGAAAGCAGCAGCACGGCAGCAACTGGATCCCAGCATCCGCAGCAACGATACGCGCGACTTCCACCAGGCTCTGCGCGCCAAGATCGTTGGCCAGGAGGAGGGTGTACAGGCTCTCGTCGATCTTTACCAGGTATTTTGTGCGGGATTGAACTCGCCAGGGCGCCCCGTGGGCAATTTGCTGTTCCTTGGACCTACCGGCTCGGGCAAAACGCGCATCGTTGAAGCAGCTGCCGAGATTTTGTTCGGCGATCCCCGCATGGTTATCAAGGTAGACTGCGCGGAATTCCAGCATTCGCATGAAATCGCCAAGCTGATTGGCTCGCCTCCAGGGTATTTGGGACATCGCGAAACTCATCCGCTGATCACGCAAGAAGCGCTGGCGGTTTCGCATACTGAGAAACTGAAGCTGTCGTTCCTTCTTTTTGACGAAATTGAGAAAGCCAGCGATGCCCTGTGGCAATTGTTGTTAGGCATGCTGGACAAAGCCACTCTGACTCTTGGCGACAATCGCCGAGTGGACCTTTCGCAGACCGTCATCTTCATGACCTCGAACCTGGGCGGCGGAGAAATTACCGACCTGATGGCTGGCGGCTACGGCTTCATCAAGTCTGACGACAAGCCCAAAGATGATCTGGACCAGAAAGTGGAGCGTACCGCGGTAGAAGCGGCGCGCCGCAAGTTCTCTCCGGAGTTCATGAACCGCCTGGATAAGGTGGTGGTGTTCCACCCGCTGCAGAGAAAGCAGTTGGAGCAGGTTCTGGATATCGAGCTTTCGATGGTGCAACAGCGCGTTCTGGAAACCGCCAAGGGGCAATTCCTGTTTCGCGTGACAGAATCCGGCCGGGATTTCTTGCTGACAGAAGGTACGGATCAGCGTTACGGAGCTCGTCACCTGAAGCGTGCAATCGAGCGCCACGTTGTGTATCCGATGGCGAACCTCCTGGCAACCAATCAGGTGCGCGTAGGAGATTTGATTTGCATCGATTGGCACGACAAGGAAGACCATCTTCATTTTGAGCGCGAAGGCGAAAACGTGTCCTTGCCCGTGCGCCGTCCCGACCCGATCGCAGCGCAGCGTTTGACGCAAGCGCGCGGCGGACGTCCTGTGGAAGCGCCTGGAGTTCCTGTGCCGCCGGAGCCGACTCCGCGTCTCGCACGTTAATCTTCGATTGACTCACACCCCGAAGCCCGGATGGGAAACCGTCTGGGCTTTCCTTTTTCCTGTAACGCCGACGTATAATTTTGGTGTCCGTCGCCTATTCCGCCTGGGCGCGGTGCGAATTCCTTGGGGAGGAATCCATGAGGTTGGCGCCTACACAGAGGCTCCTGGCGGCAGGCCTTGTCCTGACGATATTGCTTGCTCCCGCCGGTGCGTTCGCCGATCGCACCATACTTAAGCCAGGCAGTAACCGCTTCACGCCTCAGCAAGACATCGAACTCGGCCAGAAAGCGGCGCAGGATGCCGAGAAGAAGCTGCCGATGTGCAATGCTCCCGAAGTCGACGCCTATCTGACAAAGCTCGGCCGCAAGCTGATCGACCATCTGAACACCGGTGGCGTGGACTATCCTTGGGAATTCCATTGTGTGAACGACAAAGCCGTGAATGCGTTCGCGCTTCCGGGTGGTTTCGTGTTTGTGAATCGCGGTGCGATCGAGGTGGCGGACTACGAAGCGGAACTTGCGGGAGTAATGGCGCATGAGTTGTCTCACGTCGCGTTGAGACACGGCACAAACCAGGTGACCAAGGCTCAGAACGCGCAATTCTTGACCGGAATTTTATCTGCGGCCGCTGGAGTTTTTGGCGGTGCCGCCGGCACTGCGATCGGTGGATTAGGACAGTTTGCCGCGGGAGGAATGCTGTTGAAGTACTCACGTGGCGCAGAGACGCAGGCAGACGTCATGGGAACGCAGGTTCTTTACGATGCCGGATACGATCCGCGAGCTTTGGCCGCATTTTTCGAAAAAATAAGCACAGATAACTCCGGCAAGAATCCGCCCACGTTCTTTTCGGACCACCCCAGCCCGGACAATCGGGTGGAACGGGTGCAGGAAGAAATCAACAAGTTAGGCGGCATGCCCGAGGGAGCAAAGCGCGACTCGGCGGAGTTTGAATCGATCAAGCGGCAGGTGATGGCGCTACCGGTAGTCAAAAAGTCGCAAGCTCCGGCAGCACAGGGTTCTGGCGCCCCGCCGCCCGGGACGGTCAAGGTCGGGCCGCCTTCAGAGAATTACGTGCCGCTGCAAGCCGGTGCATACGCGCTGAGGTATCCCGACAACTGGAAGAAATACGGCAAAGGCAACGATGTGACCCTGGCACCGGACGGCGGCGTGGTGGATTCTGGAAATGGGCAAGCGGCCCTGGCTTACGGCGTCATAGCGAGTGTGGTGCAAATCCAAGGCAAGCCGCCTGCGAACGCAGATGTATTGAACGCAGCTACCCACAAGCTGATTGAAACTTTGCAGCAGGAAAACGCGAACATGAAAGTTACCCGCGAATCAAAGCCAGTAACGCTAAACGGCGAGCAAGGACTCTCGACGTATCTGGAAAATGATTCGCCGGCCGGTGGCGTAGAGACGGATTGGCTGATTACGGTACTGCGACCCGAGGGACTCGTTTACTTTGTGTGCGCCGCGCCCAGAGACGAATACCGTAATTTCGACAAGGCGTTTGGCGCCATTCTGGACAGCGTGCGCTTCGGTATGTAAATCGCGGTTCCGCCAGCGCTTAAGAAAAAAGGGCGCCCTTCGAGAGCGCCCGAATTTCTCAACCTATGACGTATTTACGCGGCGAGAATCAACCACTTACTCTTCGTCGAGATCGGCGAAGGGTAGCACTTTGGTGCCTTCCTTACGCACGGCGTCGAGGTCCGACGGGTCAAGGCCCAGGGAATCGATGATCGTGGCGGCCACCTGCGAAGTGGCGACTGGACTCTTGACGGTGTGACGTTGCAAGGACGGGTTGGAGATAATCAGCCCAACGTTGGTGTCGCCAAAGCTGAAACCGCCGTGCTCGGCGTTCTTGGACGTGGAACCCGTGTAGATAGTGCCGTAGATTGGCTGAACCAGAATATCTGGCGTGGCTGGATCTCTCAGCGGGTTGTTAAATTTGAGAGTGAGTTCGCGGCCGGCCATCACTTCATCAATGAAAAGTTGATTTGCATTGACGTTCAAGAAGTGTGCCGCGGCCGCAGTCTCGGTTTGATCTTGCAGCCAAATCAGGGCGATGTCGTCGTCCTGAACGAAGCCGCAGGCTCCGGTGGAGCAAGCATTGGCGTTGGCGATCGCAATGGCACCGGGATCCGCGCTGGCACCAGGAAGCGCAGCGACCAAATCCGCAAAGTGGCCGGGCTTGTTGGTCTTTACGGGGTTGATTGGAGACTGGCCGTGCTTGGAGGTAACAATGAACAGGGTGGAGTCGTAAATCCCTGCTGCCCTTAGTGCCTTAATCATAGCGCCCAAAGCATCATCGGTCTTCTTCAGTCCGTAGGTCAAAACTGCTGTGGGAGTGCCGGAGCCGTCGGTGTACCCGCCGGGCTGGCCGTTGATGCTGGGGTCCGTGTCCGTAGGGCAGGCTAGCGAAGGACTGCTGACCTTGTTGTCCTTCTCGAGTTTCTGGCCGACGCTGACTGCCTGGAAGTTCATGCCAAAAACGGTGGGAACTCCGACTTTCATTTTGCCATCATGGGTGAGGCCATTAATCTCATTCAGGATGCCCTGAACCTTGAGATTGTCGTTTTGCGCTGTGCAAACCACGCTCACCGTATTGTCGAATCCACCGGCGTTGGTGAGTTCCGGAGTGTACAGATCGTCGACGCCCAAACCAGAGGGCCCGCGTACGAGGTCGTAGGCTGGATGCTTATCCGCCCACGCGGTGCGGCCGCTGTGCGAGAACTTAACAACTTCGAAAATGGTATTGGCACGCATGGCGTTGTGCGGGTATTTCGGCGAGCACTTTCCATTGTCATCGATATAGCGAGGAAGTTTAGCAGGATCAATTACATTTTCGGAGACTCCGGAAGAATTGTAGACGTCGATGCTTTCATCAAAAACCTGCATATTGCCTGGCTGGCCGGTGCACGTGGTGTTCGTCGGATCGAAAATGCTGCGATTGTAGCTGACATCGTAGAAAAGTCCGTGACTGTTCGGCGAACCGCCGGTTACCAGCGCGAGCAAGCCCGGGAATGAATCGGAGTTCGCGGGAGTGCGAGCATTGCTGTAGGTAATTCCATGCTCGGCAAGCTCCGCCATCGCGGATTCCGGATGGGCATGAATATAGTTAGCCACATCGAGGGCATGTAAGCCGTCGACGCTAATCAAAAGCACGTGCTTGATCCTCGGTCTTTGCCACTCGTCATTTGCTCTTATGGGAGCCGGGACGGTAGCGCCAATTACACCAATAGACAGAGCTAAAGCGAGGAAACGCTTAATCATTTTTTCTCCTTCGTTAAGTTGCTCGACTGATCTGAAGAAAGGGGAGCCCGGCAAGACTAGGTGCTAAGTGTTACACCCAATTGACAGCTCGATGAGTGGATTGTTAACGAGGCGGAAATTTTCGTCGAGAAATGTTTGAATGAATTTTCAGATGTGCGAATCGGAATGTGCAGGCCCGGGAGCGAGGCGGGCATCGAGGGCGTGGGTATGGATTTCCTCAGCGCGCCTCAAGGCGGAGCTGATGTTGTCGCAAATATTTTCCAGGCCGACGTGGCGATCGAAGAGTGCTTCGCGCATCAGTGCGGCAGGCTGCGGGCGAGCGCCGCAGATCAACATGGTGCGTCCACTGTCGCGCAGCTTGTCGGCGAGCTCTTCGAGAGCGGCGATGCCCGTAGCGTCGATGGCGGTCATGTTGCGCAGACGCACGATGATGATCGGAGGCAGCGCGTCGAGGTGCTCGGTGATTTCGGTGAGCTTGTCGGTAACGCCGAAAAGAAATGGCCCATGAATGCGGAAGACGGCGACGTAATCGGGAATATCTTTGTCTTGCAGGCTGTGGACGCGCCCGCCTTCGATGTAGTCGTCGGTAACTTTAGAGACGGTTGTGGTGGCGGAGATTTTGCGGATGAACATGAAGGCCGCGAGGATCATGCCAACTTCCATAGCGAAGGTGAGGTCGGTCAGAACTGTGAGGAGCATGGTGATGGCCCACACCGCGATGTCGGCCTTGGTGAGCTTCAAGATTTCGGGGATTTCGCCCCAGTCGCCCATGTTGTACGCGACCATGAACAGAATTCCAGCAAGCGCGGCAAGCGGAACGCTCTTCACCAGCGGTGCGGCAAACAAAATGATCGCCAGAAGAGTGAGGGCGTGAATCATTCCGGCCACTGGAGTTTTTGCGCCGGAGCGGACGTTGGTGGCGGTGCGCGCGATGGCTCCGGTGGCGGGCAGTCCCCCGAAGAGCGGCGAAAAAATATTGGCGACGCCCTGTGCAATGAGTTCGACGTTGGGATTGTGCTTGTCGTGGCTCATGCGATCGGAAACGACCGCGGACATCAGCGATTCGATGGCGCCCAGCATGGCAACAGTGATGGCAGGGGAAAGCAGATGCACGAGGATTTTGGGTTGCAACGAAGGAATCGCTATGTGCGGCAGGCCGCTGGGAATTCCACCAAAGCGCGAGCCGATCGTTTCCACGGGAAGATGGAAGAAATAGACGGCAGCGGTCGCGCCGAAACAAACCAGGATGGCGCCCGGAATGCGTTTAAAGAATTTGGCGCAGACGATCATGACGGCAAGAGACGCAATGCCGACAATCGTGGCGGTGATATTGAGCGATCTGAAATTCTCGGCAATAGCACCCATGCGGTGAAAGAAATCGCCGGGAACGTGCTCCATACGAATGCCCAGGAAGTCGCGAATCTGTGTGCTGGCGATCAGAATGGCAATGCCGTTGGTGAAACCGACAATCACCGGGCGAGGAAAATATTTGACCAGTGCGCCAAGACCGGTGATGCCCATCAGAACGAGCATCACGCCGGCCAGCATGGTGCAGGTGAACAGGCCG
>DASXLU010000419.1:0-3159 GCA_036496065.1 Candidatus Acidiferrum sp. | reverse complement strand
CATTGCCATGATGGAAGAAGAATTTGTCCGTCGCCGCGCCTGGGTCACCCGCGAGCGATTTCTCGATCTGGTTGGAGCCGTGAACCTGTTGCCTGGCCCCAGCTCCACCGAACTGGCGATCTACCTGGGTGAAATTCGCGGTGGCCTGCCCGGTCTACTCGTCGCCGGTTCGTGCTTTATCTTGCCCGCCGCCATCTTTGTCGTCGCGCTTGCGTGGGCTTATCTGAGATATGGATCGATCCCGCAAATTGCCGGGCTTCTTTTTGGCATCAAGCCTGTTGTCGTCGCGCTCATCGCGCAAGCCATCTGGAATCTCGCAAGAACCGCGCTCAAAAATGTGCCGCTCGCGCTGCTGGCTGCACTCGTAGTTGCTCTCGCGGCGTGGGGATTACCTACGCTGATGCTTCTGATCGGTGCAGGAATTCTTTGGCTGGTGATGAGCAAGGGAAGCAGACTCGCGCGCCGCTCTCCCGCAAATCTCGCAATTCTTCTCGGCCCTGCGATCTCCGCAACAACACCAAGTGCGATCGCCGCATTTCTCTATTTTCTAAAAATTGGCGCAATTCTTTTCGGCAGCGGCTACGTCTTGCTGGCTGTCTTGCACGCGGATCTGGTCGTGCATCTCCATTGGCTCACCAACGCACAACTTCTCGACGCCATCGCTGTGAGCCAAGCCACGCCCGGCCCGTTCTTCACCGTCGCGACCTTTATCGGCTACATTCTCGCCGGATGGAAAGGCGCCGCGCTCGCCACTCTCGGCATGTTCCTGCCTGCATTCGCCTATGTAGCAATTACGGCGCGCTTTTTGCCGCAAATTCGAAAGTCGCCACTAGCTGGAGCATTTCTAGATGGCGTGAACGCTGCCGCCGTCGCGCTGATGGGTTTCGTCGGCTGGCAATTTGCTCGCGGCTCGCTGACAAGCGTGCCAGCCATCTTGATTGGTGTGGTCAGTCTCGTTCTGGTGTTTCGCTATAAAGTGAATTCTGCGTGGATGGTAATCGGCGGAGCGCTTGCAGGCATTCTGTTCCAGCTTCTGAAATGGACTTAGCCGGCTAACAAGTCAGCTAGGAAATCTTATCGATACACGGCGGACGTTTTATGGCTCCAGCACAATCTTTCCAGATGCTCCCGGCGTCAGAATGTCGACGTGCGCCTTCGCCGCATCAGTCAACGGCATCGTCTTGCTCACAACGGGACGCAGCGTTCCATTCTCGAGCCCGGCCGCAATCGCCGCATGCATTTCCTTCCACTCCGTCTCGGTGACGGCCCACAACGTAAATCCTTTCACCGCGCCGCGCCGCGCCATCAGATCGCGTGGGTTGATGGTAATTTCTCCGCGATTCCCGACAACCACCACGCGACCGTTCGTCGCCAGCAATTTCAGGTCGCTCGCCAAATTAACGTTCGCCAGCATCTCCAGAATTACGTCGAAGCCGCGTCCGCCGGTCGCCTGCATGATTTTGTCGGTATAGCCCGCTTTGCTGTGGTCGAAAACGTGATGCGCGCCTTCCTTTTTCACCAGGTCCAGACCCGCTTGTGAACCGGCCGTGCCCATTACTGTGAGCCCCATGGCGCGCGCAAATTGCACCGCGGCCGTGCCCACTCCTCCGCTGGCCCCATGAATCAGCAAAATTTCTCCCGGTCGCACGTGTCCATGATGCTGCAACGCAGTGAACGCGGTGCCATAGGGCACCCACAGGCCTGCTCCCTGTGCAAACGAAATTTTGTCTGGAAACGGGAATACTTGCGCCTCCAACGCCAATGCATACTCCGCGTACGCACCGCTGAGAGTTTTCGCGGTGTACACGCGATCGCCGGGCTTCACTCTCGTGGCGCCTTCACCCACCGACTCGATGATTCCAGCCGCATCCGATCCGGGCGTATAGGGCAGCGGCGGTTTTATGGCATACGTGCCCGCGCGCATGTATGTGTCGTACGGGTTCACGCCCGCCGCTTTCACCTTCACCAGCACTTCGCCTTTCCCTGGCTTCGGGGTGGGAATTTCTTTCAGCTCCAGAACCTCAGGGCCGCCAAACTTCTGCACCTGAATCGCTTTCATTTGCAATCTCCCACTTCTTCCTCAAAGATAATTTTTCGGATGCGCTGAACGGCAAATTGTCCTACCACAGGTTCCAACGAGCGAGAACTCCACACAATTGGCGCGGATCCCTTGAACTCAAAAATGGTCGTCGTGCGCCGCCGTTGCTGGCTCACGTTGGGTTACTCCGGCATTCTGCGCCCACGCGGTCGTTTGCCAATTGTCTTTGCCCTTCTTTATGGGAATCCACGGAGGCAAGGTTTGGCTCAAATGATTCGCCAACGCGTATACATACGGCTCGTACATCGCGCGCAATTCGAGTAGCTTGAGGTCCGCTTCCGGCGTATCCAACAATCGCATGCCATGTTTGTCGAGGTTTACTCGCAAGCGCGTCAACTCTGCCGGTGGCAGCCGATCTTCCGGCAAAGGCCGCGGCGCCGCCGAGAATACTTGCGCCAGATCCACCACCGCATGACGCGCAATCGCAAATGTCAGCTCGGCTTGTTTCGCGCACGCGTCCCCAATGCCGGCCATGGTCAGCGAACACGTATCCAGAATCGCGGTCAGCGAAGCAATCCACGATTGGTTATCGTGCTGCGAGCGAAAATACGCCAGCACCGGATAGGAGAGATGGCTCTCCAGCAGTTGCGCGCTCCACAATTCCCAATCCTTCAATAACTCCTGCAATGCTTCGTGCCCGCCATCAAAGGCGTGCCGCCGCAAAAGTTCTCCGGCAGTCGGCGGCGTGCCGGCGCGCGAGTCCAGCATGGATATGTTGATTTCTCGCTCGCCAAACGAGCTGTAGATAAACGGCAGGTAGCCGATGATCGCCGCAAGAAATCCAAAACCGAATCCCGCTTCCGAGACCACCAACAACCGCGCCAGTGAAGAGCGCGGCACCACGTCTCCCAATCCCAGAGTAAAAAACGTTGTGCCGCTCAAATACAGATCCGTCATCAAACTTGGCGTTTGCCCGGAAATGTTCAGCGCAGAGCCGGCCCCGTACTGCATCATTCCGAAGCTGATCACCAGCCCAACCGCCCACACTCCCACCAGCGCCAACAGTGAAATTGGTCCGTAAAATCCCAAAAACGATTCACGCGTCTTGCGCGCAGTCAGCA
>DASXLU010000418.1:0-6108 GCA_036496065.1 Candidatus Acidiferrum sp. | reverse complement strand
AACGAAGAACGCAAAGCCGCACTCGAAGCTATCATTTACGCCGCTGACGAACCGGCTACCCTCGATCAACTGGCCACCGCACTCGCCGACGAAAAGCTTGCCGTCCAATCTTCGCTTGACGAGTTGATTGCCAGTTACGCCAGCGAAGATCGCGGCGTAGAAATCCGCGCGGTTGCCGGCGGCTACAAGATGTACACCAAGCCGCAGCACCATGACGTCGTGCGCCGCTTCATCAAATCTCTGCGCCCGCCGCTGCGCCTCTCGATGCCCGCGCTGGAAACGCTGGCCGTCATTGCTTACAAGCAGCCCGTCACCGCGCCTGAAATTTCCGAGATTCGCGGCGTGAACACTTCCGGCGTCATCAGCACGCTGCTGGACAAAAAGCTCATCACCACCGCTGGCCGAAAAGAAGTGATGGGCCGGCCGATCCTCTACAAATCGTCCAAGGAATTCCTGATGCGCTTCGGTCTCAGCGATCTCGACGAACTGCCGAGCCTCAAAGAGTTCGAAGCCCTGGCTCGCGAAGCTCTCGGCTCCGATGAAGGCGTGGCGGAATCTGGCGATACTTCCGAGGCGAGCCTCTCCGCCGATTCCATGACCGTTACGCCAGGATCGTCTGCAGCACACGATGGCGCTTCTGGGCCCACAAATATGGATGAACCCCAGAGTTCGTCCGCACGAGGCGAGATTTCAGACTTGGCTCACCCTCTCGCACACTTGGAAGAAAGGCTCGCCGCATCCGAGGAACTTCGCGAAGAAGAAGCCTCCGCAACTTCCGAAGGCATGCCCAGCGGCGAGCTCGATGAAGATCCGCCCGCGATCGACGACGAGATCACGCCAAACACTGAAGCCAAATCCAAGTCCGCCGGCGACTGATCCGACTTTCAGCCGTCTCTTTCCGATTGGGCAGGGATGGCCCCCAAAAGCCAAAATAAAAGACTAAGGACTTACCGCAGAGACGCAGAGGGCGCAGAGTTAGGAAGAGGGCGCGTAGTTCGTGGGTTTGCTGTTATTCTAGTTCATCATGCTTGAACGTCTGCAAAAAATCATCGCCCGCGCCGGAATCGCCTCGCGCCGCCATGCCGAACAGCTCATCCTCTCCGGCCAGGTTCGAGTGAATGGCGAAGTCGTCACCACGCTCGGCTCGAAAGCCGATCCCGACAAAGACAAAATCGAAGCGGCGGGACGGCTTGTCGACGACGAACAGCGCCGCGTTTATCTACTACTCAACAAGCCTCCGGAAATTGTCTCGACGCTCGCCGACCCCGAAGGCCGCAAGACGCTGCGCAATCTTCTGCGCGGCCTGCCCGAGCGCGTCTATCCCGTGGGCAATCTGGAATATGCGGCGGCTGGCGTCGTGTTCATGACCAACGACGGCGACCTCGCCGCCAATATTCTTAAAAAATGGGATACCCTCGAGCAGGTCTATCACATAAAAGTGAAGGGGATGCTCACGCTGCCCGACCTCGATCGTCTTGGCAATGATTTGCGCCTGCGTATGCAGACGCTGCGCCAGCCCGACTCTGCCCGCGGGCACGCCGCTAATTTCTGGTACGAAGTGACCATGACCGGCGGCAAGATGGACTCGCTACGCACTGCGCTGCTGAAAGAAAATCATCCGATCGAAAAAGTGAAGCGCGTGGCAATCGGCGATTTGTCGCTGGAAGGTATTCCTCGGGGCCACTATCGTTTGCTGCTCAAGGAAGCTGCCGAGTCGCTACTCGCGGATAAAAAGCCCGCCAAGCTCCAGTTCGCCAAAGCGGCGGCAAAGCCTTACGGGAAGCCCGGCAAGCCTTTCACGAAGCCGAATCGACCGTATGTCAAGCCCTCGCAGCGTACTGAAGCCTTCGACAGAAAGTTCGGGAAGGGACGTCGGCATTCTGTCGGCAATTTTTCGAAACCCAATTTTGTTAAGCCGAAGTTCGAAAAGCCCGATCGCCCCGAAGTTAATCGCCGCGAGGAAGACGACGATCGCGATTTCGATCGGCCGGTCGACTCCGGCCGGCCACCCTGGGCGCGTTCGGAGAGCGAGCAGCACTCTGCTCCTACCGCCAATCCCGGAGCGCCGCAGCATGGGCGCCCGTCGAATCGAGGCAAATTTTCTCGTCCGGGTAAACGCCAGTTCGGTCGTCCGGAAAACGCAGGCAATTTTGCACGCCCTGGCAAACCTAAGTTCAATCGCCCGGGTAAACCGAATTTCGGTCGCACCGAAAATAAGGGCAGTTTTGGAGGCCCCGGCAAGTCAAAGTTTAATCGACCGAGCAAACCGAATTTCGGTCAGCCCGCAAATGCGAACGCGCCGTCCCACGGCAAGCCCAGCCGGTTTTCGAAATTCTCCAAGCCCGGGCAGGGAAGCTCTGGCAAGTTCGGCAAGCCGCAACAAGGCCGCCCAGGCAAATTCTCCAAGCCGCGCAACAACAAGCCCAATCGTGGTCGCTGAAGACTTCAAAGCCCGATTGCGCTTTTCTTGCGCACCACATTAACGTAAAAATCGAAGAGGGATTCATCGGACATAACCCGTCCGATGGAGGAGAGCGCCTCACTTCGCAGACTCCGTTCGGAATGACGGTTGGTACGTGACGGCGACAGCGTGGTGGAGCGACATTGCGTCTGTCGCCTCTGGTATTCTTCCTGCATGCCTGCAGAACGCCTGCAAAAAGTGCTCGCCGCCGCCGGAGTCGCCTCTCGCCGTAAAGCCGAAGAAATCATCGCGGCCGGACGTGTGTCACTGAACGGGCAAACTGTAACGGAGCAGGGAACGAAGGCCGATCCGCAAGTCGACACTATTCTCGTTGATGGAAAGCCCCTTAAACGCGCCGAACGCTTGGTCTATTTTCTGCTGAACAAGCCCAAGGGCTTTGTAACCACGGTAAGCGATCCCGAAGGACGTCCCACGGTGATGCAACTGATGGGCACGCAACCCGAGCGGCTTTTCCCTGTCGGCCGCCTCGACTACGCCAGCGAAGGCCTTCTGCTGATGACCAACGATGGCGATCTGATGCAGATGCTAACCAAGGCTCGCTCGCACATTCCGAAAACTTATCTCGTGAAGGTCAGTGGCATTCCCAGCCCGCAAGCGATCGAGCGGCTGCGCTCTGGCGTCAACATCGTGCTCGACGACGGCCGCTCCGTAAAAACCTCTCCCGCGAAGATAGAACTGGTCGAAGCGGCCACCAATCCGTGGTACGAGGTCACGCTCATCGAAGGACGCAATCGCCAGATCCGTCGCATGTTCCAGCAGGTCGGCTTCCTCGTGGAAAAAATCAAGCGCATTCGTCTCGGCCCGCTTACCCTCGACGTCCCCACCGGTAAGTTTCGTTCGCTAACGAAAGGCGAAATCTCGCAACTCAAAAATCTAGCCGCGCCGCACACTATCAGCGAATCGCGCTAATCTCTCCGAGCAACAGACCCGAACCGTTGACAGTTGACAATCGACAGCAAAAAAAAACGGCGAAAAGAAGGCTTTACCACGGAGGGCGCAGAGGACATAGAGAGTGACTGTTAGCTTCTCCCGCCTCCACAAACGCAAATGAATCGCATAAAATAGATTTATGACGCATACCCTCGAAGAGCTTATCCCGGATTACATCCAGGGCCTCCCCGCCTACGTTCCCGGCAAGCCTATCGAAGAGGTCGAGCAGGATCTCAAGATTCACGCGGTCAAACTCGCCAGCAACGAGAATCCTCTCGGACCCTCTCCCAAGGCCATGGAAGCCGCGCGCCGCGCACTCGGTGAAGCCAACTGGTATCCCGACGGCGGCAACAAGCGTCTTCGCGAAGTCCTGGCCACCCGCTGCAATGTCCGCCCCGAGGAAATTTTTGTAGGATTGGGCTCGAGCGAAATTATCGATCTCGCTTCGCGAGTCTTGTTGCGTCCCGGCAGCGAGGGCATTACCAGCGAAGGCTCGTTCGCCCTGTTTTCCATTGCTATTCGGGCCAGCGGCGGCAAGCTAATCCTTACGGCGATGCGCGATTTCACGTTCGATTTGGATGCCATCGCGTATGCGGTTACGCCACACACGCGCATCATTTACATCGCGAATCCAAACAACCCCACCGGAACTGCTTTTGGCGCTGCGGAATTTGATAAATTCCTCAAAAAAGTGCCGGGAGATGTGTTGATTGTTTACGACGAGGCTTACAGGGAATACGCGCAGCGCACCGATCTGCCGAATGCGCTGGAACTCTTCAAGCAGTACAACAACATTCTGACGCTGCGCACGTTTTCCAAAGTCTACGGTTTGGCTGGACTGCGCATCGGCTACGGCATCGGCCATCCTACGCTAGTCGCTGAAATGAATAAGCTGCGCACGCCGTTTAATGTGACCAGTGTCGGCCAGGCTGCTGCACTCGCGGCTCTTGATGATCGAGAGCACGTCGCCCGTTCCACCGAAATGAATCGTATTGAGCGCCAGCGCCTGTTCGACGAACTTTGCACCCTCGGCCTAGCGCCTGTGTCCAGCGAAACCAATTTTCTGTTTGTGCCGATTGGCGCGCACGCCAAAGTGTTCTGCGATGAGCTTCTTCAGGAAGGCGTCATTGTCCGTCCGATGGCTTGGATGGGCTTTCCCGAGGCGATTCGCATCTCCGTCGGCAGTCCCGCGGAAAATACCAAGCTCTTGCTGGCGATCGCTGCGGTCCTTGCCAAGCATACGGAGTCCTCAGCGGCGCCGGTGGCTGACACATCCGACACTTTCTCGAATCGGTCCATCTAGCCGGTCGGAGGGCAGAGGTTGGTTGCAGCGAACCCAAGAATACAGTCAAGAGTGACTGTGCCACGTCCGCGTTTAACCCCTCTGCCTCGAAACTCATCGAACATTCATGACCTCGCAAACCGCCATGCCTTCCCCAGATCCAATTGCCGACATTCTGCGTCACTCTAAAACGATCGCCGTTGTTGGCCTATCGTCCAACCCGGCGCGACCAAGCAATCACGTCGCCGAATACCTGCAATCGGCCGGTTATCGCATTATTCCCGTAAACCCCAACGAATCGGAAGTGCACGGCGCAAAGGCCTACGCTCGCCTCGAAGATATTCCCGAACCCGTCGATGTCGTGGAAGTTTTTCGCCGCCCGGAGGAGGTTCCGCCGATCGCCGACTCGGCCATAGCCATCGGCGCAAAAGTTCTGTGGCTCCAGCAGGGGATCACCAACGAGAGGGCTGCCGAGAAAGCTCGGGCCGCAGGCCTGAGCGTGGTGCAAGACGCCTGTATGCTGATCGAACACAAAAAAAGGCGCCCCCTGTAGGCGCCACTTATTCTCATTTTGTGGTGTAAGCGAAGGACCTCAATCTTCAATACTTGCCGCGATCCCTCCGCTGCAAGCCGCCAGAGTGCGTCGGCTTTCCGGTCGGGATGCGTGGTTAGTTCGTGAGTCGAATGTGTAGGCTGCTCAAAAACCAAATACCTGCAAATTCCTTTTTCCCGGAAGCACAATCGCCAGATACTTCCCATCCGGCGATATCCCAAATTCCCTTACCGTCAATCCATGCAGCAACACATTCGGAACCGGCTCCGCCACCGGAACCTGCTGTCCGGTCTTATACGCCACCAGCGGAGGCACCGAAAAACTAACCAAGTCCGCCGATTTCTTCTCGATCGTTCGCTTCAAATAAATCCGCGTCTCGTCCGCATTCCACTGCAGCACGCCCAAACCAATGCGCACGCGAGCCACTTTACTGGGCGATTCCAGGTCGCGTATCTCGAGCACCTCTTTGTCCAGGTAATACGCCACTTTCGTTCCGCTGGGCGAGACAGAGAGCCCGCCCACAAACGCGTCCAGCGTGGCCAACTCCTTGTCGTCCTGCGCCAGGAGTTCCAGCCGCTGCAATCGCGGTGGCCCGTCCATATTGCGGTCGCGCTCTACCGCGATGGCGGCGTTGCTGCCCGATATGCGTGCCGCATCGCGAAACGTGCGTCCCTCAAATACTTTGTCCGCCGGGCCCGTGGACATATAGAGATATTGCAATGAGAACAGCTCGCGCGGCGTAACTTCTTCCTTCATCACCACAACCGTTGAGTTATCCCGCAGCCAGAGCGGATTCTCGGCTCCCATCACCAGTGGCTCTTTACCTGCGGGATGCAATTCGCGTCCATTGTCGTCGACAAA
>DASXLU010000417.1:0-9164 GCA_036496065.1 Candidatus Acidiferrum sp. | reverse complement strand
ATCGCCCATGGCGAAGTATCTTCCCGGAGGCACAACCAATTCGTCGCCCTGAATGTACTTCCTGATTTCATGAGCCCATTCCGGCTGCACCGGCGAAAGGTAAATCTGATTGCCGACTGGCGGAAAAGTGTAGTTCAGCGGATCGTATCCCGACGCAGGGTCATGCACCACATACGGTTCGGCCAACAATTTGCCGTTGATGTACACCTGCTGGTCGACGACCTTCAAATGATCGCCTGGGAGGCCAATCACTCGCTTCACGAAATGAGGATGATCCTGGTAGGGAAACTTAAAAACGATAATGTCGCCACGCTCCAACGCGCGATACGGCAGAAACTTGTCGTACCAGTTGCCACGGCCACCAAAGACAAATTTATTGACGAGCAAGTGATCGCCCACCAACAGCGTTTTTTCCATGGATTGAGACGGAATCTTGAAGGCCTGCACCACGAAGCTTGTCCCGAATAGCGCCAGAATCACCGTCACCAAAAGTGATTCCAGGTATTCGGAAAGCGTCGTCTGATTGGGATGAAACTCTTTTGCAGGTTGCGGCTCCGGCGGAGCTACGACAACGGGCTCTTCTACCGGCGTTTCCTGTTCCGTCGACGTGGACAGTGTTTCATCCGACATTCGGTCGCACCTGTTCGCTGGGGCTCAATTCCGGTTGTTGCAGCTTCTCTAGCGCTTGGCGTGCTGCTTTTTGCTCGGCCTCTTTCTTGGTACTTCCTTCGGCGCTGGCCATGCGCTCGCCCCGGACCCACACTTCCACCTTAAAAGTTTTTTGGTGGTCTGGCCCGGTCTCTCCGGCTAGTCGATATTCGGCTGGGTGCCCGCCCTTACCCTGCAGAAATTCCTGCAAGGCACTCTTACGATCAGAGTCTGCGATGCGATCGCCATCGCCCAGCGCTTGCTGGAATACAGTACTGGTCAGCAATGACCGAACCGGCTCGAGTCCTCCGTCAAGGTAAATGGCAGCCACCACGGCTTCAAAAGCGTCGGCCAACAGCGCAGGTTTATCGCGTCCGCCGGTCTTTTCTTCGCCGCGGCCTAGACGCAAATGGTCTCCCAGGCAAAGTCCGCGTGCCGCGATTTCCAGGGAATGAGCATTTACGATGCGCGCTCTGCTTTTCGAAAGCTGGCCTTCCGTCCATTCCGGGTAATTTGCCAGCAAATATTCGCTGGTTAGCAATTCCAGCACCGCATCACCCAGAAACTCCAGTCGTTCGTTGTCCTGAACGGCGGACCCGGCAAACGAAATCTCTTCGCCACGTGCCGCGCGCAATTCCGGGATCGCCGAGCTATGAGTCAGAGCACGATCCAGCAATCCCGGTTTCTGGAATTCGTACCCGAGCCGCGCTTGTAGCTGCTGGTCGTCGCCGCGTGTCATCTGTCCTTAATTCTTACGAATGCTTCCCGGCCTCTCGTTATTTTGGCGAACTCATCTGCGTGCTGGCGAGCTTTTTCGCCTCGTCGATTCCAGACTTGCAATTCGCCTGCAAACCGCTGGGAATCGCGGCACACTTTGTAAAGGCCGCCACTGCATCATCAAAATGCGAAGCCTTCTCGTTCGAAACGCCCAGCAAGAAGAAATTCACCGGGTCCGGAGTCACGTCGAGTTTCGCGGACTGCTCCAGGTTCGGGATCGCTTCGGCAAATTTGCCGCGACGAAACGCCACGAGGCCCAGCCCGCCGTAAGCCATGGCAGAAATCTGGTTCTTGGCGGCCGTAAACTGTTCATCGGTCAGATTGTCGGGTTTCGGATATCCGGGCATCAGATCCAAGGCTTTCTTGGAGTATTGCTCTGCTTTATCGAGACGTTTCTGTTTATCCGCGTCCGACATGCTCGCGCTCATCGCGCGGGGCAGTGTCGAGCCCAGAATCGCGAGCGTCTGCGGGTCATTGCCATTCAGCTCAAGTTCCTTGTCGCCCGCAGCCTCCATCTTGTCGACCTGCCCGGTGCTCAAATAGCCCTTCACAAGCCAGTTGTAAACTTCCGGGCGATAGTGGCTTTGCGGGTACTTCTGCAAAAACTCTTCGCCCGCTTGATCTTTCTTCGCGGCATCGGCGGTTGGCACATCACGGAACTGCTTCATTGCCGCTTCTTCTTCCGCGTTTACCGGTGGCGGCGCGTTATCCAGTTTCAAGGGTTCAGAGGTCGCAGGTTTGCTGGGATCCTGTGGGGGAGTTGGGTTCTGTGGTTGTTGCGACTGCGAGGGCGAGGGCGACTGCTGCTGGCCGGGCATCTGAGCGATGGCTGTCACACCAGTAAGTGTCAACACGCTTCCCGCCACCATGCCAAGCATATATTTAGTGCGATTCATGTTCTGCTCCTTCCTCATTTCACGGGCGCTCGGCTGGTTTTCTAAGCCCCAAGTCTCCAAGTCCTTTTTGTGCCGCTTGCTGCGCTTGCGACGGCGCGCCTTGAACACCGAGTGCCGCTTGATATTCGTTCTTGGCGCGATCCACATCGCCTTCATCTTCCAAGATGCGGCCCAGGTACACATGGGACCATGCCATTACCATCGGATCATTGGCCGCCGCATGTTCTCCCGTCGTTAGCCGTCCAAACACTTCCTTGGCTCGAGGACCGTCATGGTCCAGCAGCGCGACGCAACCCAGCCCGTACCACGCGCGAATCTGGTCCGGATACTTGTCCAATACGCTCCTGAATGACGCTTCCGCCGCTCGTGGATTGCGCTCTGCGATGCGTTGTTCGCCCTCGCTGAGTTCTGCTATAGCCACTTGATCGTCCGGTACCGTGGTTACGAGAATCTTTCGCCTCCCCGTCACGTCTTCAGCATTCAGTCGCGCCGAAGCCGCTTCTGACCGCCTTGGCGCGAACGTGATCGCGGCCACACGCTGCTGTTCAGTCTTCAGGTCAATCGCCCGCACCAGGTCCGGAAAATAATTCTTCATGGACGGCTCGGACTTTTCGAAATTTGGCAATTGGTTGAAGAAAGAACGCACCAGCACATAACCATCCGCGTCGTTTTCCGCCAGCACCGCTTCCCGTTCGCCGGGCGACTTGCGTTTCAGTTTTAATTCCACTGCCCGCACCGTGCACTCGGCAAACCACGCAAAATAATCGTCTTTCAGATCAGGCGACAAGCGCGGGGCTTTCGCCGACATTTCGAACAATGGCCGCTTTACGATCACTACGTGCGAGTACGTCATTGGCATCGGGTCGAGCAGAAAATGTAAAAACGCATGGCGCACTACGTCCACGGGAATTTCGTCGCTGCCACTCAAAATAATCGCGTAGTGGTCGCCAAAATTCCGCACGTTGGTAATGCGTCCTACCAACGGTTCCACGATAATTGTGAATGAGCGCTCTTCCGCGGGATTCAACACTTCTCGCAGGTAGGTGCTCGCCACCAGCACGACCTGGGCTACGGAGTCATGCAGGCGCTCAATTTCGCGGTTGTAAACGGGCTGAACTTCGCGCCACAACTGCCCAATCCTTTGCTCTTTGTAGTAGCTCGAAAGAATTTCACTGAACCCTTCGAGCGCGAGCACTTCGGGTGGCAATTCTTCGCGACGCACGGCAGGCTGAAACTTTGGTGCCGTACCAGCCACGAGACCGAACCACACGTACCGCGAAAGCATTTCTGCGGGATCCTTCAATTGGTGTTGCTGGTAGAAGGCGCGCACGGCGTCCACTGCTGGACCCTGCTGCTTGCGAGCGCGCTCGCGGATTTGCGCACGAAAAGTGCTCCAATTGTCGGAGCTTACGTCACCTTCGTATCCCGACGCATACAGAGCGCACATCGTGGTGAACATCGTCTCGTTGCCATCGATAGTCGCGCTGGTTACGGGCGCGGCTTGCATTCGCGGCTGTTCGGGGCGGGCTTGACCATACGCTGAGCCGGAATACACTCCGAGCGCGAGCAGAAATACACAACCCGTGACGACCTTCTTTATGATCATGCAATTAAACGTTGGGCGATTGTTGTGAGCCGGGACTGGATCGCTCGCCGCGTTCGCGTGTTCTTTCCGGGCGGCTTGTGAGGCTTGGATGGCGGTATCGGCCACGATACGGACATTCAGGAATCACCCTGCCGCTCCCTCTGTCAATGTACAGGCGCCCCCGAAATGAGTCAAGGAATCGGCTCCTGCCGGAAAGTTCAGCCGCCCTTTCTAATTTCGATGTCTCCGAGCCACGGCGTGTTGTCCCACGCGCTGAACTTGCCTACGCGGCCCTTCTTTGTTACCTATTGATGTTTCAATGTCCGCCCGGCTAGGTAGGCCTTTCCCATGAACGACTCTCTCGAATCGAAAGCCCGTCGAGTAACTACACTCTCTTCGTTTCTCGCCTTGTCTTGCCTTTTGTTCACACCTGCTCAGCTGCGGGCGCAACTAGTTGGTGATAGTGCTCCCAAGCCGCAACAGTTCGCCAACAGCTCCACGCAAGATTCTTCCCAATCAACGGCTGCCACAACAGCGCCTTCCGACGGCAAGAAGATTTCCTCGAAATCGTTCACGCTAAAAGGCGATTCGCTTTGGACCGATACGGGCATCACGGTTGAACCCGGTCAGCACATCGTCGTCACTGCGGATGGCACTCTCCGTTACGGCGATGCCAAAGAAGACAATGGCCCGGAAGGGTTGGCGCGCGGTTTCAAGGATTTAATCCGCATCCTGCCTGACAACGCTTCCGGACGCGGTGCTGTGATTGGTCGCATTGGCGATCCCGATACATCTCAGCCTTTCTTACTTGGCGCACACAAAGACACCATCGCACCCATCGGCGGGAAATTTTTTCTCGGAATCAATCAAGCCAACTCTGATACAGGTGATGGCAGCTACAAAGTGACCGTCGAGATTTTTGCCGGAGACGCCAATTCTCCACACGAGGTCGCGAAACCTGTCACAGCGATTGCAGGTATCGACAATGATCTTTTCACCAAAATACCGCGACGCATTGGCGACAAGGACGGCAATCCCGGCGACATGGTGAATTTCCTGATCCTTGGCGACGAAGAACAGATGAAGCAGGTTTTCACTTCAGCGGGCTGGGTTAAGGTCGACGCGGATGTACAGAGCACAATTCTGGCGGGCGCGCTTGCCAGCTTTTCGAAAGAGTCCTATCTCACCATGCCGATGAGCCCGCTTTATCTTTTCGGCCGTCATCAGGATTATGGCTGGGCGCACGCCGAACCAATCACCGTCGTTGCCTCTCGCAATCACCTGCGCGTCTGGAAGGCGCCCTTCACGGTCAACGGACGCATGGTTTGGGTTGGAGCAGCTACTCACGACATCGGCTTTGAGCGCGACCAGCGAAACAACGGTATCACTCACAAAATTGATCCCAATATCGATCTGGAGCGCAATTACGTTGAGAAAACGCTTTCCAGCACCGGATATGTTGCCGAAGTGGCCCACTTCACGCCTACAAACCCCATGAGGGAAGCCAAGACCGCGACAGGCGGCTCGTTCCATTCGGACGGGCAGGTCCTCATCCTCAAGCTGAGCGAAGCTAAGGCCACATCGAAATAGCTACACACCGAGTGCCCCTACCCTGGTAGCGATTCCGGCGACTCGCTTGGTCGCGAGACGGCACAAGCCAGATCAAATCAGCGCTACTTCTCCGTAACCAGCAATGAAATCCGCCGATTCTTCTGGCGTCCTTCTTCCGTTTCGTTGGGTGCAATCGCGTGCTGGTCTCCGTATCCCTTGGCGCTCATGCGAGACTTGTCCACGCCCAACTTTTCCAATTCGCTCATCACGCTTTTCGCTCTCTCGTCCGACAGCTTCATATTTGCTGCTTTGTCGCCGGTGTTATCGGTGTATCCGCCGATGCGAATTTTGACCTTTGGATAGGCCTTCAGGATCTCTGCGACATTCTGCAATTGCTCGTTCGAAGATGGCTGCAGAGTAGCGTCGTTGGTCCCGAACTGCAGCCGGTCGAAGTCAAACCAGGTGGTCTTGTCCACTGGCTTCGACGTATCGTTCAGAAACGCGACCAGGTTGCTTTCCACGCCTTCCTTGGGAACGCTCAGTTCCGTTCCGTCTGGCAATTTTGTTTTGAGTAGAACGCCCACTATGTTTGCCGCGGCATTCATCGATTCACTCACGATGTTTGACTGGCTCACTGCTGCAGCCGCAGCGACGGCAGTTACCGGCTGAATGCTCATATTGTTCCGCGTATTCACGGAGCGATACACCATCCAAGGCATGTAGGCCGCACCAATCAGCGCCAGGGATAGTATCCACGCGGCACCGTTACCGATTCCAGGCCCGTCTCCCAGTTCAGTCGTACGCAAATTCGTGACGGCTCCGACCGTGGCAGCAGGCGTTTGCGTCGCGTCACTCGCTGGCACCCACGGTTCCAGGTTTGCGGCTTCGGCGCGCAACGTGCTTCCTAAGGTCGCTGGATTAAGCGTTCCGGCGCTTTGCAACTTGCTGAAATAGCCAAGCACAATCGGCGCCGCCATACTCAGCAGGCTGTTCGCAGTTGTTTGGCCCACGCCCGATTTCTGGGCAACTATGGCCGCAGCCTTAGCCTGATCGCCACCGAAAACCAAAGAGAGGAAGCGGTTCACCAATTCGCCAGCGCCGCCGTTTAATCCTTGTGACACCAGCGAGGGCACGCTACCCAAAATATTTTGCTGCGTTGCGCCGCGCACAATATCCACGAATTGACTCAAAAAGCTCGAATCCCCTGCTCGGCCGGCAAGCGCAACTAAGATCGCAGCAATCCCGCTATTCAGTCCAGCCTGCACGGTTTGCGGCGACTCACTCATGCGAGCGGCCAACGCGTCTCTCATTTCGGGTGTCACCATTCCCTTAACCGAATCAAAAATCGAGTTCGCCATGGGAGTTCTCCTTATGCATTGGCTGGATAGACTAAAACTTGCCGGGCGGGAGACTGCATCACATTCACTTGAAGCGGACTGCGCGCTGTAACTCTCTAAATTCGCAATGGCCCTTGTCGCTTGCGATTCCGTGCCTTGCGCCGATATCAAGCTCCTTTCGCTTCAGCCGCTGGCTGCAAGACTTTGCGCTGGAGTAGGGCTACCTTTCCAAAGTGCTCGCCTTCCATAACCCGCGCTTGCCACCACCCGCTAGGGGTACGCGTAGAGAGCACCCGCACGCGATTGCCAGCCTCCAGCAACAACAACCGCTTCTCGGTGATCATCATGGCGATGCCCACGTCATCCGTGAGTGCTTTCAGCTTTTGCCACTCTTCGAAACTTTTATCGTCGACGGGAGCCATAACGCAGGACAACCCCTCTTCGCCATGAACTGTAAAAACCTTCCCGTCTTCTTTGCGAGTCTCGATGGGAAGCGCGATCGGCCCTTCGCTGCGCTCAACCTCCTGCAGGAATCGATAGCCTCGCCGTGGCAATGTCTCCACGAATTTGGGCCTGCCCGCGCTATCTCCAAGAGCTTGTCGCATTTTCTTGATTGCAGTATTCAAGCTGTGTTCGAAATCGACGAACGTATCGGCTGGCCAGATTCGTTCTCGCAATTCTTCGCGAGTTACTACTTCCCGCGGGCGCTCGAGCAGCGCCGTCAATACCTGCATCGGCTGCTGCTGGATCTTGATTCTCTTGCCGCGCCTGTAAAGTTCCCCAGCCGAAAGATCCGCCAGAAACGGACCGAATTGCAGCTTAGCTTGACCACCGCGTGCCTCAGACATTACGTACTCCCCGATGCGCGGCACTATACCAGACTTGGGTTATCCCAAGATTCAATTTGCCTTACCGCCAGATTGACCGTACTCGAGATTCTAGAAAAAACTGGGTCACATGGTCCAGATAAATACCGCTATTGCTTGCATTTACGATCGACCTTCAGGTCACCCTCGGTTCACCTCGGCTTTACCCGCCGTGCATTGTTCCAATCTCGCGGTTCAGGCAAAGTGGCTCGCGTCGAAGGTAAAACGCCGTTGGCCGGACACCTCGGCGCTTCGACAAAGTGCAGTTAGCAAAAGGGGGACCCGTGACAGACAAGGTTGGGGCGGCTGGCATGGGTCCCACTTTTCATTCGGTTACAGACTTCGGCGCCGGATGCGCTGGACTCGTAACGGCGACTGGCGAATTTACGTGCGCGATATACGCGCTCAACGATCTTCCACTCACCCTCTGACAAGTCCCACCACGGAGGCGACGCTCTATCCCTGGCGATGCCCTCTGAACCCTGAACCAGACGAAGCCCGGGCGACCACCCGGGCTTCGCTCTTTTTACACACTGTTTTCGAGCTGTTTTCGAGCTTTCGGAGCGTTTTTTGCACGCTAAATCACTTGGATTGGCACGACTCTTTACACGCGTTCGTGCAGGCTTGAAATTTCCAGGCGATCAGCAGCGATACGAACGGCGTTTTATTTCGAAGGCTCGCTCGGACTAACCGGATACATGCGATCGAATTCCGGTTCACCGTGAAGAAGCACGAGATCCGGATCGCGCCGCGCCCAGATAGCATCTTTAAAGCCGGCCTCCCAGGCCTTGCGCAGCGCGTCCAAGGCTTCTGCTTTGCGGTGTAATAAACAATAGTTGCAAGCGGCGTTGTACAGGATGGAGGCTTCGTTGGCGCGCAAGGTCATTGCCAGATTCGTCTCGCGCATAGAATCTTCCACGCGGTTCAATGTGGCGTAATCACCCGCCAGCAAAATACGGGCTCGCGCATCTTCCGGCACCTGCTTCAGATGATTTTCCAGCGCGCCTACACGCCGCAGGAGAATATTCCGGCGAAACTCTTCCTTACCAAGCGCTCCTAGCGCATTGATGATCGGCACGTAAACGTTATAGTCTTCGCCGCTAGCTTCCAGTGCGATCTCGACCAATTCGCTCACTTCCTGATAACGCCCGGCGGAAAACAGCGCCCGGCACAGCAGATAATAGGCGCCCTCGCAATCGCGCTTGCGTTCAATGGCCTTCTGCACCATGCGCACAGCTTCGTCGTGCAGTTCCGTAGCATAAAGCACCCACGCCTGGCTCACTTGTACCTCGGGCAGATCCCAACGTAGCGCCACGGCTCGGCCTGAAGCGTTCCGCGCCCGCTCGACCCAAATCGCATCGCGGCTGTAGTTGCAATAGAACATCGCGCAGGCATTCGCGCACGCCGCATAGGCCAACGCGAAGCTCGGATCCATGGCCACCGCGTTCTCAAACATCTGCAGCGCGAACTCCAGATCCTGCCGAGTTTGTCTCCGCGCGTATCG
>DASXLU010000416.1:0-4016 GCA_036496065.1 Candidatus Acidiferrum sp. | reverse complement strand
ACGGTGGATACGCACCTTGTTCGTCTGCGCCAAAAACTTGAGCCCGATCCCGAACAACCACAGTACTTCCTCACAGTGCATGGAACAGGATATCGGTTCGTCGGCTAAGGCGACGATCAGAATCTAAGAGGGTGGATTATGAACGGCGGCACGATATTATCGAGAAGTGAAGGCAAGTTCCGGACCAACGGCGGGCGCCGAAATTACAGCATGCCCCAATCCTCGATCGTGGCGTCAATGCCGCCACTGCCATCGAGTGCGCCAGTGCGGGACGAGGTGGACTCACTCCTGCGAGAGAAACTTGATCTCCATTCACAGCTGTTCGAGGCCGCCCAGATCCAGCGCAAACTGAGCGGCCCGCGTGAGTTGAGCCATGGCAGTTTACAGTTCGCAAGCGAGGTCTTCGCGGCGCGCTTTCTCTCCGGGGATTTCACGACGTTCTTGAAGAGCCACTCCAAGGTTCTTATGGCGCATGGAGACATTGCCGGTAAAGGCGTTGCGGCTGGAATGTGGTTCACCAATCTGGCAGGACTTTTGCAAAGTTATGGCCGTCCAGATTCTGACCCGGCACAGATCGCGACGGAAATCAATCGCCACCTCTGCTATATGCGGCCGGTTGCGCCGTTCGTCACAGCGTTTCTCGCGCGGATTGACTGCCATGTTGGAGAACTAACCTACTGCAATGCCGGCCATTTCCCGCCGATATTGCTTCGCGCGGATGGACGGGCTGATCTGCTTGAGATAGGCGGCCCCCTGTTGGGTGCTATCGAAGGTGCGGGATTCGACTCGGGCGAACTGATTCTCGAACCGGGAGACACGCTCGTTGCATACTCCGATGGTGTACTTGAATGCCGCAACCCGTCAGAGGAAGAGTTCGGGTTGGATCGAATACTAGTAGCATTACGGCACGCCGAATCATCATCCGCCCAGGCCACGCTCATGATGCTCCTGGCCACTTTACAAGACTTCGCGAACGGTAGTCCGCTTCGCGACGACGTCAGTTTGACAGTGATTCAAAGGGACGCGAAATGCCGACATCGGACAGCAGTTGCTGGATGTTGAGCATGGCGAGACCGGACAAAGAAGAGCTTGCCGCAGAGGCGTGAGTCCGGCGGCGATCCGCTTGAATCACGTTGGGACGAAGCTGAAATATTGCGTATTGTTCGGCCGTGAAAGGCGAAAGCAAATCCTCGGATTTCGAGAAACTCCGCCGCACTCGCGCCGGTTGGCAATAGATGCCTCAGAAAGAGATTCTCCGTGGAGGTTGTATGCTATTTCGGATTGTTCTTGCTCTCGTTGTTGTGCTTCCGTTTTCGCGGTACGCTGTTGATACGGGAGGGGGCCCGTCGAATGCAGCCGGCGAATATTCCAAACACTTTGGTGCTCTCAGCAAACTTTCAATCGCTGTAGCGGAGGCCATGCCGTCTGACCAGTATGGTTTCCGCCCCCACCCCGAGTCCATGACCTTCGGAGAACTGATCGCACACATCGCGACTACCAACTACCAATTCTGTGCCGGCCTGAAGGATTCTAACCTGCCTTCATTGCCGTCCCCCATCGACAAGGATGCTGTCGTAAAGTTCCTAAGTGATTCGTTCGAATATTGCTCTGCCGTGATTCCCAACCTGACGGAGAAGCAACTCAATAAAACGCACAACTCTCCCGACGGAAATCTTCTCGGGCGAGAAGTCCTTCTAGCCTTGTACATTCATGTGGCGCACCATCGGGGTCAGGCTGAAATCTATCTCCGCAATAAAGGCATCAAGCCGCCGTCCTATAGGATTTGAACGGGTTTACCCGCGGTGTATCCCAACTAATGGAATGTTCCTCCGCCTTTCCTCAGCTAGCAGCTGAGGTATAAGAGGCACACGGAGGAGGCGTCCCATGGAGCTAGACACGATCGGCATCGATCTCGGCAAGACAGTATTTCATGTGGTTGGTCCCAAGGGGGCGCCGAAGTTGGGGTGCGCAAGCGATTTTCTCGCGACTACAGTTGTTGCGCTTGACGTCGAACTGGCAGGTCCAGTTAAGCGGCATGGAAGCCTGCGGCGGCCCCATTTTCTCGGCCGTGCGCTGCGAGAACAGGGACATGAAATTTCGGCTTATCCCGGCGCAGTACATGAAGCCATACGTGAAGACGAACAAGAGTGACTACATCGATGCCGAGGCCATTGCGGAGGCCGTGGGCCGACCCACGATGCGCCTCGTGCTGATCAAGACCGACGATCAGCTCGATCTCCAGGCGCTGCATCGGGTGCGTGAGCGCTGGGTGATGCGTCGTACTGCAGCGGTCAACCAGATTCGTGGCTCGTTGGGGCAGGGCATCACTCTGCGGAAGGGACGATGCCATGTGGATGCAGCGTTGCCAGGGATTCTGGAAGACACCACGATCAAGCTGTCGGGCGCAGTGCACTTGTTGCTGCCGCAACTGAAGCTGGAATTGGATCAGTTGGCTATACGGCTCGAATAAGCCGATGCGCTGGTTCAGAAGACCGCACAAGAGAGCGAAGTCTGTCGACGCCTGGATGCAATGCCCGGTATTGGTCCGCTTGCACCAACCGCACTCATTGCAGCCATCGGGAACGGAGCGGCCTTCCGCAAGGGCCGGGAGTTCGCAGCGTGGGTTGGGTTAGTTCCGCGCGAGCACTCAACCGGGGGCAACCAAAAGCTGCTCGGCGTCAGCAAGCGCGGGAACTTCTGGTTGCGAACCCTGTTTGTGTAGGGCGCCCGCGCCCGGCGGGCGACAACACAGGCTGAGTGGCCGAGTCGGAAAAGTTTGCGATTTTAATCCACGCGGTAGTCAGGCTCCGATGAAAGAACAGCAAGGTAGCCAAGCAGCGACGACGGCGAGACTGCAAAGCGCGCTGACCATGGCTGCTACAGGCCAGCGCCTTTTTGCCGACGTCCTGTTCGCCAACGCAGGCTCAATCGGAGACGCGACTGGGCTGAACTGACGGACCGACAGTCTGGGGGCCAATGGCCGCCGGGCCGTAGATAGGCGCAAGCAATCGATAGCCTCGCCCGGGCAGGGTCAGCAACGGCCGCGGATGTTCCAAATCGTCCTCCAGCGCGATGCGAAGCTTGCGGACAACGGTGTTGATCCCCCGTCGCGTATCGACAAAGACGAGTCTCCCCAGAGGCGTTGAATGATCTGCTCTCTGCCAGCAAGAGCAGCAACTCCATCGGAGGTTTTTCGAGCTTGATCACGCGGTCCGACTTCCGCAATTCAGGCCGAGATCAAATTGACCGAAATAAAGGATCGAGGTTTGCATGGGCATTCCCCGACCTTCCGCCGGATCCAGAGTACACGACAAATCTTGCGCAAGAAGCGCAGCCAGGAGAATAGACCATGAGGACCGTAAGCAGTCTTCTGCATCAGAAGCCGGCGATTGCTCTTCTCGCGCTCGCAGTCGCACTCGGCGGGTGGCAGTGCCCGACCCACGCGCAGGGATTCATGCCGGACGCGGGCGGGAAGACGCAACAAAAACCCTCCGGACAGGTCGTTTGGCACCATGTGGGGAAGGGTTTTCGTGAACCCAACCATCGGCCGGTTCGTCTATGTCGGATACCTGGTTCACATCGACCCAATCGACGGCTCTTTTCAATGTGTCGCCCAGCGAGAGTACCGCGTATTTCACTTTCAGCACCGGCGTGGCGCAGCTTACACCGCTGCCCAACAATAACGATGTCGCTCTGGCTCTTGGGTCAGCTGGTACATTCAGCGTCTATTACAGCGGCACTACCGGCGCTGACTGGAGCAACCCGGCCAGCTTCTCGAGCGGAAAACTGATCGCTACATTTCAAAGGAAAGAGGGCCTTTTCCCGCAGATCGGGCCCGTTTCATTTCACAGCCTATCGGAGACACTGATGTCGAACTCTAGCTTCGAATTTGGTGGACAGACCTACAACTTCATTCGCGTCGCCCCGAACGGAATTACCTTCGCCCAATTTTTCAGCACGGCGTCGCAAGCCGGAACCACGGATTATTCTGTGACTTTCGCAGGGGCGGGCACTGT
>DASXLU010000415.1:0-3858 GCA_036496065.1 Candidatus Acidiferrum sp. | reverse complement strand
TTTCGTATACGCAAGAGAACCGAGCAGGCCTTGCTCTTCGCCCGTGAATAAAACAAAACGAATGGTGCGGCGCGGACGCATTCCACTTTTCGCGATCGCTTCCGCCGCACCTAATACGCTGGTGGAACCGGTGCCGTTGTCGGTTGCGCCCTCGCTCAAATCCCACGAATCGAGATGCGCGCCTACCACCACGATTTCTTCGGGATGCTCGCGGCCGACAATTTCGCCAACAACGTTGGCGCTCTCTACCGGACCATCGGTGAATTTATTCTGCACATTGATGTGCATGCGGACCGGCTTGCCCGCGGCGATGAAACGCTCCAACTGGCTCTGATCTTCGTTAGTCATGTCCACCACGGGAATCGGGAAATCTTCGGCAAATCCCAATATTCCCGTGTGCGTCAGGTGCATGCCCTCGGCCTTGAACCCACCCTGCCCGCCGATTACGGCAATCGCGCCGGCTTTCTGCAACTCAGTAAGGAAGTCGCCGAATTGCGCGAAGATCAGCCAGAAATTTTTCTTCGGAGTGCCTTCGGGCTTCATCATTACGATTTTCCCGCGAAAACGCGTGGTGTCTTTCATCTCCTCGTCGAGATTGAAGAGGTTCGCGGTCGCCACGTCGCCGTCAGCGCCGCCTGCGGGTGTCGAGCCGGTCCAGCCCATGGCATCCACGCTTAGCGTGTGGCGCATCGGCGCCAGCAGTTCCGCCTGAGCAGCGCCGCGGGTCCAACCTTTCCACATGGTCCACTTCTCGGCGCGCACGTTTTGCAAGCCGATGCTCTTCATTTTGGCGACGCCCCAGTCGACGGCCTTCTGCGCCGAGGGCGTTCCGGTCACGCGCCCACCAATTTCGTCGCTGAGCTCCGTCAAATACTGGAACGCATGCGAATCCATGCTGGCTTCGCCGGCAATCTTCACCAGCGCGGGCTTGGTGCCGTCTTCTTCCGGTCCTTTCGGCGTCGCATCTTTCGCGGCGGTCCGAGTACCGGCAACTGCCATCCCCAACGCCATCGCGGCCACCAGCCATCGAATCTTCATCTGCTCCCTCTTTCGCTCTTGCCCAAAGTGCAAACGTTCACTGTACCATTTTCCTTAGACGCAGCTTTTGGCCCCGTGTCTCACCCGAAACGCCAGGAGAATGCTTGGCTTTACGCTCGGCACGGCTGCCCATACACTGCCAACGTGACATTTTCAGGCGAAAGATTCCGTGCACTAGCCTTCGTTTACATGGCCCTCATTGCGGCGGCACCCATTTTCGGTCAGGAGCCCGCGTCCGGAGTGGTTGTCGCGCCAGCCGACAAGACAGAAAAGGCCGCCCAGGGCGCCGATGCACAGGACAAGTCGACGGAGCCGCAGCTTCCCTTCCAGATTCAGCTCCTCGAAACCCATATTCGCTTTGAAGCTAACGGTGACTCGCGCAAGGAAGTCCACACCATCGTCAGGCTCAACAACATTCTCGGCGCTCGGCAGTTCTCGCGTATCGGATTCGATTACAACCGGGCGTTCCAGCAAGTCGAGATTCCGCAGGTGCGCATCAGCCACGCCAACGGCGGCACCTCGGAGCTTCTGCCCAGCGCGGTCACGGATGCGCCCAATCCTGCCGTCGAGAAATATCCTGCTTACCAGGATGTGCGCGTGAAGTCGGTCCGCATCCTCGGCCTGCAAGAAGGCGACACCGTCGAGTATCGCGTCATCACGACGACAACGAAGGCGCCGCTAGCGCCCGATTTCTGGCTGGAGCACACCTTCGATCGTTCGGGCCAAGTGCTCGAAGAAAATTATGAGCTCAACCTGCCGGAGTCTCGCAAAGTTGAGACTTATTTTTCATCTTTTGCGCCAGCAGTGCAGAAAGACCGGAAAGACGAAAATGGCTCTGGCCGGTCGCTCTTGCGATGGCATTTCACCGCTGACACATCGGGAAATTCAGCTCGGCCTGAAAAGCTTGAACCGGACATAGTTCTAACTAGCTATGCGTCTTGGGAGGACTTTGCCGCGGCCCTAGGCAAACAACTTCTGCCCAACCAGGAGGCAGTTAACGCGCTAAGTGCAAAGGCCAAGGAGATTGCGGGAGGCGAGAACCCATCGCAGAACTGGATTTCGCCAATCTACTACTTCGTCTCTCAAAAAATCAGCACCATTGATCTGCCTTTGGGAGCCACGGGTTTTCGAACGCGTGCTCCGTCTGAAATCTTGTCTTCTGGGTATGCCACCCCTGAGGACAAATTCGCGTTATTTGCTGCACTAATCCGGAACTGCTGCGGGGTGCATGCCGGATTTGTGCACAGCGGAGATTCGATCGCCGAGGGGGGGATGCCAAGGCCGAGCGTATTTGATCACCTGCTTACGATGTCCGGAAGTTTCGGTGTCGGCACCCACATCTGGATGGATCTAAATCTCGAAGTAGCACCTTTCGGGATGATTCCATCGCAGTTCCGGAGTAAAGCAGCGCTCTTGATTGAGCCGGGATTGAACCAAACGTGGTCGCAAATTCCTGAGCAACTGCCTTTCCGTGGATTCCAGAAAGTGGCAGTGGACGCAAGGCTCTCAGAAACGGGGGACCTCGCCGCAAAAGTGAAGTACACGTTGCGGGGAGACAACGAATTGTTGCTGCGCGTAGCTTTTCACCAAACCCCGAAAGAAAAATGGAAGGATGTGGCGGGTCTGCTGGCGATCTCGGACGGATTTCGCGGGCAAGTGAGTAGTGTGACGGTATCGGATCCCAAAGCTACCAAAGACCCTTTCGTCGTGGGCTACGAAATCTCTCAGCCGAAATTCGTTGATTGGACCAAGAAGCCCGTGCGCGTCCCGGCGTTACTGCCGCAAATCGGGCTGCCGGACCCGCCCGCGCGCAATGTGGCTGGCACCAGCAAATCTAAAATCGAGTTGGGGACGCCGCTGGATGTGGACACTCGACTAACATTGCATCTGCCATCGGGAACGGCGGTTGAGGCTCCGGCGGGCACATCAGTCGAGCGCGACTACGCCACCTTCAGTTCGAAATATGTAGCTTCGACAAATACGTTGACGGCTTCGAGGCGCGTGAACTTTTTGGCGCGAGAGATTCCGGGCGATCGGGCGGCGGACTACAACGCGTTTGTTCGCGCGGTGCAAAACGACCAGGCACAACTATTCACGCTGGTTCCTCCGACGTCCTCGTCGACCGAGCCAAACGCAAAGCCACTGGCTAGCAAGCCGTAAGCCGAAAGTCCTCGTTCGGGATTACGGGCTTACTTCAGCGATCCGTCATTTTGGTCGGGATGACGGCTTCACTTCCGACGATTCTCGTAAGCTAGATCAGTTTCTAAGCTCTCGACTGTCGGCTGTGGACTGTCGACTGACTCACTTAATTTCCATCACTTCTTTTTCTTTGGTTGCGGACAGGTCTTCGATCTTCTTCGTTTCGGCATGAGAGAGCTTTTCCAGTTCGTCGAGCGCGCGCTTCTGCTCGTCCTGGCTGATCTTCTTATCTTTTTCCAGCTTATCGATGGCTTCCTTGATGTCGCGACGAATGTTGCGCACCGCGGTGCGATGGTTCTCGAGCACCTTGTGGATGTGCTTCACCAATTCCCTGCGGCGCTCTTCCGTCGGCGAAGGGATCGGGATGCGGACAACCTTGCCATCATTGGTGGGGTTCAAGCCCAAGTCCGACGAGCGAATGGCCTTGTCGATCAATGCCACGGCGCTCGGATCCCATGGAGTAATCACCAGCATGCTCGCGTCCGGAATAGTGACGTTGCCGAGCTGATTCACCGGCATGGGCGTGCCGTGATAATCGACGCGGACTTGATCGAGAATGGCCGAGTTGGCACGGCCGGTACGCACACTGGCCAACTCTTTGCGGAAATCGTCCACGGCCTT
>DASXLU010000414.1:0-8975 GCA_036496065.1 Candidatus Acidiferrum sp. | reverse complement strand
GAAACTTTTTCGTTCGCAGGCATGCGAATCTTCTGGCCGATCTTCAATCGCCGCACATTGCCTAAATTCGGATTGAGCTCGCGTATCCTAGCGAGCGCAGCCGCGTCATATCTGCCGAAATTGTCTTTGCAAAGATCGAAGATCGTTTGCCTGCGTTGTACCGTTACGAAGTATGTCTTTGCCGCAGAATCCTTGTTAGTTGAGGGCGCAGGCACTAGAGCAACCTCGGGAGCAGTCGTCGTAGCTTCCGGGTGAAACGCGCTGTCCACCACAGCCGCGCCGGGCGTTGCAGCTGAACTATTTTCTGCCGTACTCACCGAGGGAGCGGGAGAAGGACGCAAGCTGGATGAGGGGAGGAACTTTCGAAAGCTGAAAGAAGCGGGCAGATGCAACGAACGCCAGTTTGTTCTGGAAAGAATGCCCAAGAAAACAAGGAGCAAGCAAAGAGCAAGTGTCGCCTTCATCCATCGCGCACCGAACAAACCTGGATCTTTCGACCGCGGAGAGTTGCGCGGCAAATCAAGGCTTTGCAGCGTCACTGGCTCAAATTGAGGCTGATAGAGCGAGCTGAGATCCAGATCGCGAATCACTTCTTCCATCACGTCCGAGTTGATGGTAGGAGATCTCAGAGCGCACGCCAGAGACAGTGCATTAAAGCAAAGCGTATTGATGTTCCTCGGTATTCCTCCGGAGTGCAGTGCGATCATTTCCAAGGCCTGCTTGGTGAAGAGCGACGTCTTCCCCTGGTAGCCTGCCACGCGAAGTCGATGATTGATGTAAAGATTTGTTTCGTCTGTATCAAAGCGCTTGAGGTGGGCAACCGTGGAGATACGTTGCCGCAGTTGCACCAAGCGAGGACTGGCAAGTTTTTCCGCGAGCGCCGGCTGTCCGGACAGAATCAGGTGCAGCAGTTTCTGGCGAGGAGTCTCAAAGTTCGACAGCATACGTACGACCTCGAGCACACCTTCATCCAAGTTCTGCGCTTCATCGATGACAACGATCAGTTGCTTTCCTTCGTTAAATTCGCGTATCAGGCACTCATTCAGAAGGCGTTGCATGTGCCCGATATCTTCGCTTTGCGGCTCTATGCCCAGATCCTCCAGGAGATTTCGCAGCAGATCGCGCGGCGTGGGTTGCGCCTGGAAAAGGAAAACGGTCTTGGCGACATTGCCGGTCTTACTGAGAAAATCGAATAGCAAAGTGGTTTTGCCCATGCCAGGAGGGGCGATCAATGCCGTGAAGCCTCTACCTGAAGTCACCCCGTAGTAAACAGAAGCAAGCGCCTCGCGGTGGGTCGGGCTCAGGTAGAGGTAGCGCGGATTCGGCGTGACGCCGAACGGCTGCTCTGCCAATTTAAAATATTCTAAAATCATTCACTCCATGCCCTGCCCGGAAAAAACTATGTCGCGATCTGCTATCGTCTGCCAAACACCGCATTGATTTCTTTCCTGCATTGAACTGCGACGACTACCGGTTATGAAAGTCAATCGCTTCATACATATGCTGCACAGACTACCCGAAGTTAGAAATTACAGTGCAATCAATATTCAGTACAAATGTATGCAGTAAAACGATGCTGCGGCTGGGGGGGAGCTGGAAGACACCCAGTATACAGTCATGAACTGAGAGACCTCAACTGGATTAGAGTGAGCGAGTGAAAATTTTACATCTCTCATAAATCGATTTGTCCTTATCGTTAGATGCGAGCCGCCAATGTTACGGGTAACCGGCAGTCACCGTAGATCCCGAAAATTGAATCCAGTCTCACTTCTAGACACAAGCCGAGGGTTCTAGGCCAGGTTACTTCCAACTGTCGCCGACGATCACAGAGGTGACAATCAGTGAAACCCTGTAGCTCGCAAGCGATTATTTCGTTTACAAAATTCCTAGATCTGAATCCGCAAAAGGATGGGGCACGAGAAAATCTCTGCTGCGTTTCGAGGCAGCACGATAAGTAATGAGCGAGATAACAACATCTGAAACATGTGCCGTACGCTCGCTTTTTTTGCTTTGATGGCAAGACGCAAGGGATGAGGTCCTTCGCTCCACTCAGGGTGACACCTGCTGGATTGATCGTGAGCATGGCGCGAGCCTATTGACGGCAGTCTGTTACCGTGGTACATAAATACCAATAATACAGACCGTCGAACGGTGAAGGAGGCGCCATGATTGAGGTGGAACGGATACAGACCGGGGTGCGGATGGAGAAGCGGTTGTTGAAGGTACTGAAAGGGCTGGCAGAGTTGAAGGATTTGTCGCTGGGAGACTTGCTGGAAGGGATTGTGCTGCACGCGCTTGAGGGCAAGACGCCATTTGGGAAAGAAACTTTGGGGCAAATTGGTGACCTGAAGAAACTTTATGGGATGACTTTGCGGGCGAGCGACAGCCACAAGTTGAAGGAGAAGTCGTGATGCGCGCGGTGGGGGTGCTGGTGCTGGGAGCGGCGTTTGGAGTTGTGGGGGTGGCGATATTGCCGCGGGCTGCGGCGCATCTGCACACAGCTCTGCGTGGTGCGCATGGAGGACGAGCGACGATTGCGGTGAGCGGACGGGCACACACGGAGGAAAAGTTTGCATTTACGGCGCATGGAACGATGGAGGAAGTGGCGCCGTTGTTTGGGGCGGAGAAAGAGCGCGTCTGGTCGCCGGGATGGAATCCGCAGTTTGTCCATCCGCTGCCGGCGGCGGACGCGGCGGGAATGGTATTTACGGTGGCGCACGATCATCTGCGTGCCATATGGGTGAATACGGAATTCGATTTGACGAACGGGCGCGTGCAGTACGTGTATGTAATTCCTGATGCGCTGGTGACGGTGATTACGTTGCGATTGACGCCGCAAGGACAGCAGACGCACGTGGAGGTGGAGTACGACCGAACAGCATTGAACTCCGAGGCGGACGGGCATGTGCGGCGCATGGCGGAGCAGGACCGGGGGTCTGGGCCGGAGTGGGAGAAGCAGATCAATGGGTACTTGGAGACTCTGAAAAACTAGTTGGCCTGCGGGCACAATGGATATCGGACGCAGGAATGCGAGGTCTATTTTACGGGGGACAACACAACCAAACGAAGCAGGCGCGTCGAGGGCCGATTACCAGCCGGAGGCAAAGAGCCGTTGAGCAGCGTGCAAGCCACATTTTTGATATTTGTCGTAAGCAAGCGCTGCACGTTGGCGGATGGATTCATTGCTTTCGGAGTGCGCCCAACCTTCGAGCACTGCGAGCAAGGTGTAGGCCTCGGGCGCCATCAAGCCAGTCGTCCATAAAAGTGGTCGGGCCTGCGTGGCACGCATGTAGGGGTCAAAATAAGGCTTACTAGCACACGCAAGAATGATGAACTCCCGTTTGTGCGTTCCGGCCTTGCCCGTAACCTTCGGTATCTGAAAATCCATAAAGGCGTCGTGGCCTACGTATGCTAAAACGTCGGAAGCGCCTGCGATTGGCACAGTGAGCCTTTCAGCTTGCAGATCGAGGGAAAGAGTTTCCTGGCGGAGGAACGCAGCGGCAGAGACGAAATCTGAGATCGCATCGCGGATTCTGGCCCCGTCGTACGCGTCGGCGACGAGAAGTATGTCCGGCGTGTGGCGGCGAAAAACGCATCGTTCTAAAACCGCCGCAGAGGTGGCCGAACCACAGGATAAGAGATGCCAGTCGGAACTGGTCTTGAAGAAGGATTTCACACCAAACGCAGCGCCCCAGTAGAGGTTATTGGCAGGATCGCGGCCGTTTCCTAGACGCGCGGGAACGGGGACGATTCCCTGGTTCTGATTGTCGGCAAGGGCCACGTAAACGTGGACTACTCGCGGGTGTGGTTGCGCGTAGGAAGTAACGGAGGCGAGTAGAAGCAGGAGTGAAAGACGTAGGAGTAATCTGGGATCAGGCATTTGGGCTAGTAATGGGACACCACGAGTAAACACTTGGTTCCCCGATTTCTTGTGATCGCTGCGATGCTGATGTGAATCGGTAAATGCGATAGCGGCGAGGCGCGGCAGAGACCGAGGAGACGAACGATCAACTCAGAGGCGCTGAGGTCGCAGCGGAGGCGTGGTTTGAGTAGCACAGTCAGGAGTGACTGTGCCGCAGAGTCGGTGGATGTCACCCTGTATTCGCATTGGTTCGAGTAGAATGCTGGGCCTATGGCGAAACTTACTTTTTTGGGTGCGGCTGGATGCGTGACCGGGTCGAAATATTTGGTGGAGGCGGCGGGCAAGCGGCTGCTGATGGACTGCGGATTGTTTCAGGGGACCGCCGACCTGAAGCAGCGGAACTGGAGTTCCCTACCCGTCGATCCGAAGACGTTTGACTACACGATGCTGACGCACGCGCATCTGGACCATACCGGATGGCTGCCGGTGCTGGTGCGCAGCGGATTCGACAAAACGATCTTTGCAAATTCTTCCACGATTGAGCTCACTACGATTTTGCTGAAAGACTCCGGACATTTGCAGGAAGAAGAAACGGCCGACGCGATCAAGAACAAGTGGAGCAAGCATGCGCGGCCGGAGCCGCTGTACACCTCGGATGACGTGGATCCGGTGCTGCGGTTACTGAAGCCGATGCCGCGGACTGGCGGATTCGATATTTCGCCGGAATTTCATGTGGAGTCTTTCGATGCCGGGCACATTCTTGGCTCGTCGAGCCTGGAACTGACCATCACGGAAAATGGCAAGAAGATCGTGGTGGTGTTTTCGGGAGACATCGGCCGATACGACCAGCCGATCCTGAATGATCCGGTGACGCCAACTTCGAAACAGATTGATGCGCTGCTGTGCGAATCGACTTACGGCGATCGCGAGCATGAGAGTGGCGATCCGGCAGCGATGCTGGAAGATGTGGTGAATCGCGTGTCCAAGCGCGGCGGCTCGATCGTGATGCCGGCATTCGCAGTGGGACGGACGCAGACGTTCATGTTTTACCTGCGGCAACTGGAGGACCAGCAGAAAATTCCGAAGTTGCCGGTGTATGTGGACAGTCCGATGGCGCTGAGCGCGACGGATTTGTATTTGAAGCATAAGGAAGATCACGACATGGAGTTTTCGAAATTGGAGCAAGGCAGCGGCGATCCGCTGAACGTGCATAATTTTCATCTGACGCGCAGCGTGGAGCAATCGAAGCAGATTAATAACGTGAAGACTCCGTGCATCATTATTTCGGCAAGCGGCATGGTGACCGGCGGGCGGGTGCTGCATCACCTGGCGCAAAGATTGGGCGACGCGCGAAACGCGGTGATCCTGGGCGGATTTCAGGCGGAAGGAACGCGCGGGCGAGCGTTGCAAGAAGGCGCGAAGACGCTGACGTTGTTTGGCAAGCCGGTGCCGGTGATGGCTGAAATTATCGAGATGGGACAATTTTCGGCGCACGCGGGAAAGAGCGAATTGCTGCGATGGCTGGTGGCGTTGCAGGTGGCGCCGAAGCAAACGTATCTGACGCATGGAGAACCAGCGGCGGCCCAGTCGTTGCAGCAGGCAATCGGCCAGAAGTTCCCGTGGAAGGCGTCGGTGGCGCGATATTTGGAAACGGTGGAATTGGGGTGAGAGACGGATAAATTCCAAGGCCAAGAGAATGCCAACGCGGAGACGCAGAGCTCGCAGAGAGTCGCGGCGAGAAGGTATGTCGGCCACGGAAGTTCTGGCTAGACCAATATTAATTCTTGAAGAAAAGGGCGAATACGAGAAACCGAATCGACCTGCGCTAAACGCGGCCATTGGCTAGTCTCAAAAAAACTTACAAATTGTTAGGAAACATTTGTGATGGTGGGTACGTCTATACCAGCAAGACCACTCGCGGGGTAGGGGACTACTACCACAGGGCAACCGACCGATAGTCTCCTACCCCTTTTCTGCAACAAAACAAATCACTTACGTACGTCAATATTGGCAAGCACGGTGCATTCGTCTAAGCGCTATTTTGCAGCCAAAATGGCCCGCTTCGTCGGGGTATCTCGCGACATCGGCGGAATCTCTTCCAATTGTAACCCCGCCACAAACATGGGCGTGGGTGCGACGCGTCCCCAACGGTTCACTTCCCAGCGCGCGCGAACGAACTTTAGCTCCGGCCGCAATGAGACGTCCAGTACCATCTTCGCGATACCACGATAAAACTGCTGTGGAAATCTGAGGACGGGGCGCTTGCCGAAATTCAGGCCGTCGGGCGAGCCCCAGATGGAGACGTCGAGCGACTCCTGTTCGATCTGGTCGAAGACGGTGAGGGTGCAAAAAAAAGTGCGGGATTCGGACTCCTCGATCGGGAAAATGTAGCCGTCCTCATTGGTTTGCAGGACGCTTCCCGGCGGGATAAGTGGGAGTTCAAAAGGCACGCGGTGCATTGGCTCCTGATGGAGGGATTCTAACATGGGGATGCGAAGGGCGAGAGGAAGAGAGAAGAGTTTTGTAATAGGCTGGTGAATGTCGGCGGTTTGGTTGCGATTGCGGACTAATTCGGAGCGAGGGTGCCGAGATGGGTCCAGCATGCTGGCGCCCTACAGTCTTTCCTGGATTTGTGACGTTTGTGACGGACAATTGATTTGCCGCGATGAGTGCGGCAGCAACACGCACATATTTCAATGCGTTAGCGGTGGAGTTTGCCGAAGCGGGATTCGGCGGCGGCCAGGGTTTCTTCTTTTTTGCAAAAGGTGAAGCGAACTTGGGACGCGCCGTCCTGGGAGTCGTTGTAGAAGCTGGAGCCGGGGACGCAAGCGACGCCAATTTCTTCGACGAGATAGCGTGCGAAGCTGACGTCGGCGGACTCAGAGGCGCGGCGATACTTTTGCGGAAGGGCCAGGTTTGCTGTGTCGGTCATGATGTAGTACGCGCCACGCGGCTTGTAGACGATGAATCCGGCATCTTCCAAAATCTTGAGCAAGCGCGCGCGTTTCTTGGCGTAACTGGCGGCGAGATTATCGTAATACGCCTGCGGAAGATTCAGCGCGAGGGCGCCGGCCTGCTGCAACGGCGCGGCGGCACCTACCGTAAGAAAATCGTGGACCTTGCGAATGGATTGCGTGGTGTCGGGTGCAGCAATGGCCCAGCCGACGCGCCATCCGGTGACGCTGTACGTCTTGGACATGCCGTTGATGACGATGGTGCGATCACGCATGCCGTCGATACGTGCCATGGTGAGATGCTCAGTGCCGTCGTAGAGAATGTGCTCGTAAATCTCGTCGGTGATGCAGTAAGCGTTCCAGCGCACGCAAAGATCGCGGATGAATTCGAGTTCAGCGCGAGTGAAAACTTTTCCTGTGGGATTGTTGGGAGTGTTGAGAATGATGGCCTTGGTGTGCGGGCCAAAAGCGGCGGCCAGTTCCCTTTCATCGAAGGTCCAATCCGGCGGCGTGAGTTTGACGAAACGTGGAGTAGCGCCGGAGAGGATCGCGTCAGGCCCGTAATTTTCGTAGAAGGGCTCGAAAACCACAATCTCATCGCCGGGATTGATGATTGCCATCATGGAAGACATCATGGCTTCGGTAGAGCCGCAGCAAATCGTGATTTCGCGTTCGGGATCGACGGTCAGGCCCTGCGTGCGCTGAAATTTCTGGACGATCGCATCACGCAGCGGCTTGGCGCCCCAAGTGATGGCGTACTGATTGATGTCGTCGGAAATGGCTTGGCGTGCGGCTTCCTTGATTTCTTCGGGCGCGGCAAAATCGGGAAAACCTTGCGAGAGATTTACGGCATTGTGCTTCAACGCGAGGCGAGTCATTTCGCGGATGACGGACTCAGTGAACTGTTCGGCCTTGGCGGAAAGCATGCGGCGCGCGATGTGGGTCATGTTGGTTTCGGGTGATGACATGGAGATAGATTGTAGCGTAGAGAGCCGACAGTCGACAGTTTACGGTCGAAAGTTGAGTTGGCCGAGGTGGCGGCGGCGTTAGCGGCTGTGCGCGGACGATGTGGCGGCGGAGGCTACGCTGGTTTTGGCTGGGGTGGCGTATAGCTTGCGGTACATGGCGGCGTTGCGGACGACGATCTGGACGTACTCGCGAGTTTCGGTGAAGGGGATGGACTCGACGAGCTCGGGGATTTCGTCGTAGGTGCGCTCGGCTTTCCAGGCCGCGATGCGATCTTCGCCTGCGTTGTAGGCCGCGGCCGCGTATTCGGGCGCGCCGGTGGAATGCACGAGATCGGAAATATACAGCATGCCGAGTTCGATATTCAGATTGGGATCGAAGAGCGTGGCGCGCGTGTAGCGCAGCTTGCGCTGCCTGGCGAGAATGCGCCCAGTCTTGGGAAGAATCTGCATCAGACCGATGGCGTTGGCGTGTGAAACCGCGTCCGCCTGGAAAGTGGACTCCTGGCGAATCAGGCCGGCGGCGAACATGGGATCGAAACCGTTGCGTTCGGCTTCGCGGCGCAGCGTGGCTTCATACGGAAGCGGGAATAAAACCTTCCAGACTTGCGGCGGAACTTCGGAAAATTTGCGCGAATCGAAACTGGGAATTGCCTGGCGGCCGTAGTTCATGCCGGAAGCGAAATGTCCCTGATCGAACGCGGCTTGCGCGGCTTCCACCAGGAAACGCGGCGAGGCGGTGGCCGCGTAGGCGGCGCGCAATTCCCACTCCGCGGAGCCATCGAAAGCGATGGTGCGCAGCGCCTGCGCGCGATTCCAGCGATCCTGCACGTTTGCGGGAATGGGCTCATCGAAGGGACGCAGCGGCGGCGCTGCGGGAAGCTGCGCAAGAAAATCGGGCGCGTCTTCGTCGCCGGGACCAAGTTTTTCGAGGTGCGCTTCGGCGGCGTCGCTAAAGTATGTGGTGGGGAAACGTTCCACGGCCTTGCGGAAGTAGCTGCGCGCATGCGCGGGATTGCCGCTGCGTTCAGCGTCGCGTCCGAGCCAGTAAAGGGCATTCACCGCGCCACCGGACACGGGATATTTGCGCAGGAAATTGGTCATCTTATCGCCGGCGTACGGCTGGCGTTCCAGGAAGGCCACCCAAGCGACACGCCACTCAGCGTTATATGCATTCTTGCTAGCTGGATAGGC
>DASXLU010000413.1:0-4536 GCA_036496065.1 Candidatus Acidiferrum sp. | reverse complement strand
CTCGAGCACAAGCATCTTTACCGCCAGCCTTACAATCGCTCTGAATATCCGGGCCCGGATTTTACCGTGCCGTTCGGCAAGGCTCGGTTCGTCAAGGAAGGCTCGCAGGTCAGCATCATCACCTACGGTGCATTAGTCCATCGCGCTGAAGTGGCAGCCGCATCTCTGGAGCGCGAAGGAATTTCCGTCGAAATCATCGATTTGCGCTCTCTTTCGCCCTACGACTGGGAAGCCATTTCCGCCACAGTGCGAAAAACACACCGCGTCATCGTTGCCTATGAAGACATGCAAAGCTGGGGATACGGCGCGGAAATCGCGGCCCGTATTGCCGAAGAGCTTTTCGAGGAACTGGATGCGCCAGTCAAGCGTGTTGCGGCAATGGATACGTTCTGCGCCTACCAGCCCAAACTCGAGGACGAGATTCTCCCGCAGACCAGCCATATCGTCACCGCCGTGAAGCAGCTCCTGGAGTACTAGGCTCCACCGCAAGCGCGAAACTTTTCCTCTGATCTTTTCGTACTTCAGTTTAGAATCGCGATTGGTTACTGAGTGGAGGTATCTATGTATTGCTCAAATTGCCAGAAAGAGATCGCCGACGGCTCCAAGTTCTGCTACAACTGCGGCGCGCAACAAACCGCCGTTCCGGGCAGCGCCGCGCCTGCTTCTGCTCCGCCGTATGCGCCTGCTAAGCGCCTGATGCGTTCGAGCACCGACAAGAAGATTGGCGGAGTCTGCGCGGGTCTCGCCGACTATTTTGACCTGGACCCCACAATCGTTCGCGTCGTGTGGCTGCTGGCAATTTTCTTCGCCGGCACCGGCCTGCTGGTGTACGTCATACTTTGGATCGTGTTACCGATAGCTCCGGCCGCGCCCGCGTATTCAGTTACCACGCCGACAGCACCAGTCTGAAGTCTTGCCACTCTGCGTCAGTCGGATGGTCGTCGCTTCTTCGGGCGTTCGCGCAGAACCACATGATCCAGCGAAATCACTCCGGCTCCGACTGCGGCCAACGCGATGCACGCAGTACAGAGAATCATTTCGAACTCATAGTCTTTTACTACCAGCGCCCCGTGCACTCCCTTTACCTTCCAGATTGCGATAGCCATTTCTGTGGCCAGCAGCAGAGCCACGGGCCGAGTAAATAGCCCAACAAAAAATAATATCCCGCCAAACGTTTCCAGCACGCCAGCCAGCGCAACGAAGTATCCCGGCAAGTTGTGTTCAATGAAGAACTGTTGCATTGCGGGATTGGAACGCACCAATTTGGGATACCCGTGGTACACAAAAATTATTCCTAGCGATAAACGCAATGCCAATAAAGCGATGGGCTGCAACCGATTCAGGAAGCTCACAAGTGTTCCTCGCTTCACTCACCTTAACTCTCCTGCGTTCGTGATTCCAAGAAATCGAAGTGAGCTCAGTCACCGTAGCGACGTGCTGCTTCAGGTACAATCTTGAGGATTGTATTTTGAGGACATAATGAAACCTATACGGACAATAGGCATCGTGAATGGCGGCGGCGATGCCCCTGGGTTGAATCCTGTCATTCGCGCCATCGTGCGCTCTGCCATCTATGAACACGGTATGCGCGTAATCGGAATCCGCAATGGATTCGACGGGCTGATTTGGCCGGAAGGCGCCAAGGAAATGACGGAAGACAGCGTCAGCGGCATCCTCCCTCGCGGCGGCACCATTCTTGGCACCACAAATCGCGGCAACCCATTTGCCTACGTTGCCACCGAGGACGGCAAGGAAGTTGTGCACGATTACTCTTCGCTCTGTATGGAAAATGCGCGGCGCCTGGGTATCGACGCCATCGTCGTAATCGGTGGAGACGGCACGCAGCACATCGCGCGCGATTTTTTTCGCAAAGGCGTAAACATCGTTGGCGTTCCCAAAACTATCGACAACGATCTGGACGCCACGGAAGTTACCTTCGGTTTCGACACGGCCCTCGTGGTTGCCACTGAATCTGTCGATCGCCTGCACACCACCGCCGAGAGCCATCATCGCGTGATGCTTATCGAGGTCATGGGCCGCGACGCGGGATGGATCGCTCTACACGCGGGCATCGCCGGCGGAGCGCACATTATTCTCGTTCCAGAAATTCCCTTTAAATTCGAAGCGGTCTCCGACGCCATCCGTGCTCGCGAACTTCGCGGCAAGCGTTTCAGCTTGATCGTAGTTGCCGAGGGCGTGAAGCTGCCAGCCGTTGATCCCAACGGTAAGCCGGTGCCGCCCGCAGGACCCGGGAATGTCGCGAACACCATCGCTTTCACGCTTCGCGAAATGCTTCACAAGGAAATCCGTGTTACCGTGCTCGGCCACGTGCAGCGCGGCGGGTCGCCCACACCCTTCGATCGCATCCTTGGCACGCGTTTTGGCGTAGCCGCCACGGATCTGATCGCCAGGCAGCAGTTTGGCCGCATGGTATGCCTGAAAGCTGGCAAAATGGAGTCCGTATCTTTGGATGAAGCCCTCGAGAAAATGAAGTACATCGATCCCACCAGCGAAATCATTCATGCCGCACGCGCCGTTGGAGCCACCTTCGGGGACGGCGCATGAAGCGAAGGCTTCTGGTCGCTGTGCCGCTGCTCTGTCTGGTGGCACTTCTGGCCTGGTTTTTCCGGCCCAAACACGAATACATCGGTGAGGCGTACATCAGCGAGCGTAGCGTTACGCTCTGGAGCAGCGCTGCGCAGGTGCGTGAGGAGCTTGGCGTGCTTCTCTATGGCGACCGCGTCGATATTCTCGCGAAACGCAACGACAACGTAAAAATACGCACGGCCAACGGGGTCACGGGTTGGGTCGACGCGCGTTATCTGATGGATCCGGAACTCTGGAAGCGCAGCGCCAAGCTCCTGGAACAGACCAAGTCGATGACCGTTCAGGCACGCGGTCGCACGAAAGTACCCACGAACCTGCGCGTACAACCCGGCCGCAAGGAAGCGCGCCTCTACCAGTTTAATCGCGGCACCACTCTCGAGATTCTGGGGCGCACTGTAGCGGATTGGGTGCAAGTTTCCGACGAAAAGGAACCTTCCGCCGAGCCCGCTGCCAACAAAAAAGAAGATTGGTACCTCGTTCGCGGCGTAGCTACGCGGCCGCCGGGCGAAGGTACAGTGCGCAATTCCGCGGTGATGAATACCACGCAGCCTGGCGACCAAAATATTCCGATCGCTGGGTGGGTGATCGCCCGCTTCGTATCGCTCGACATTCCCGACACAGTTCGCGAAGGCACGAATGCTGCGAACGTTCGTCCTATCGCATGGTTTGAGTTGAATCGCGTTTCCGACTCCGAAGGAGCGCATCCGCAATACCTGGTGGCGGGGACCAAAAGTTCCGAAGGGCAAGTCTGCGATTTCACCACTCTGCGTGTTTACACATGGAATCAAAAAAAGACGCGCTACGAAACGGCCTACATCGAGAACGATCTTTGCGGTGCGCTCCCAATCCAAATGGGAAAAAGCGCCAAGGGCGAACCGGAGTTCCGTTTCCATGTGATGGATCCCGGCAAAGAAGAACGCGTGTATCGCCTGATTCAAACCGTGGTTCGGCGCATTCGAGACGATCGGCCGATGCTGCCTTCGCGCAGTTCGCACGCCGCGAAAAAGGGCAAACGCTGAGTGAAAGCTTCATCGCGGCAGATGCGCCTGTGTTTATATCCGCGCCTTAGTTAGAATCTTTTCCTGACACAAACCTATGACACTGCACATCAACGAAGCGGAAGTCCGCCAAGTCCTTACCATGCCGATGGCAATTGCCGCCGTGGAGGAGTCTTCGCGCAAACAGGCCGAGGGCACAGTCGTCGTCCATCCGCGACGTCGTTTCGAACTTCCTGGCGGCGGATTTTTTCATTACATGGCGGCGATGGATACGGCTGCCGGATTAGTCGGCATGAAGCAATACACCTATGTGAAAGGGAAGCTGTGTTTCCTGGTGCCGCTCTACGAAATTGCCACGGGAAACTTGCTTGCGCTGATTGAAGCGGATTACATGGGTCAGTTGCGCACCGGCGCGGCGTCGGGAGTCGCAACAAAATATCTCGCCAAGAAAACTGCACGTGTTGCTGGCATACTCGGCACCGGCGGCCAGGCACGAACGCAACTTGAAGCTCTGAACTCTGTGCGCCTTCTTGAGTCAGCGTATGTTTATGGACGCGATCCGCAACGCCGCAATAAATTCTGCGACGAGATGTCCGAGCGGCTGGGCATTTCGGTTTATCCGGCTGAGTCTTCGGCCGCTGCTGTGCGTAGCGCAGAAATCATTTCGACGGCGACGACCTCATCTCGTCCCGTGCTGCATGGAGAAGATTTGCCGCCCGGGGTGCACATCAACGCAATCGGTGCCAACCACGCGCACAAACGCGAACTCGACGACGCTGCACTTGCCAAGGCCAAACTGATTTTCGTCGATTCGCTCGCCCAGTCGCGGCAAGAAGCTGGAGATCTGATCATCCCGTTCGAACATGATGCCCAGCGCTGGCAAGCTGTCCACGAACTCGCCGACCTCGTCGCGGGCAAAATTTCCGGTCGC
>DASXLU010000412.1:0-4892 GCA_036496065.1 Candidatus Acidiferrum sp. | reverse complement strand
CCGGTGCTCGGCGGTTATGAACCCACGCGATACAAAAGCGAGCGGTTGCATGCCGTGACTCAAGACGGCACGCGCATACCTTTATCGGTGGTGTACCGGAGAGATGTTCCGCTGGATGGAACCGCGCCGCTGTTGCTGTATGCGTATGGGAGCTACGGACTATCGATGCCGGTAGCATTCAGTTCGAACCGGCTGAGCTTGCTGGAACGCGGAATGATTTTCGCGATCGCGCACATTCGCGGCGGCGGCGAGTTGGGAAAGCCCTGGCATGACGCGGGACGAATGCATCTGAAGATGAATACGTTCACGGATTTCATTGCGTCGGCTGAATATTTGATCGAACAGAAATACACCGCGCGGCGATATCTGGCGATCGAAGGCGGAAGCGCGGGCGGACTGCTGATGGGCACGGTGGCAAATCTGCGGCCGGACCTGTTCCGGGTGGTCGTGAGCCATGTGCCGTTTGTGGATGTGTTGAACACGATGCTGGACGCATCGCTGCCGTTGACGGTGGGCGAATACGAGGAATGGGGGAATCCGCAGAAAGAAAGCGACTATTTCTACATGAAGGGTTATTGCCCCTACACCAACCTGGAGCGCAAAGAATATCCCACGATGTTGGTGAAGACGGGGCTGAACGATAGCCAGGTGATGTATTGGGAACCCGCGAAGTATGTGGCGAAATTGCGGACGTTGAAGGCGGATGGAAATGCGTTGTTGCTGAAGACGAATATGGGCGCGGGTCACGGCGGAGCGAGCGGGCGCTACGACTATTTGCGAGAGATTGCGTTTGACTATGCGTTTATGTTGAGGGAGTTGGGGGTTGTCGCGTAAATGCCTTACCGCAGAGAGCAGGGGAGCACAGAGTTGCGGTCAATTTAATTGCGATAAACAAGTTGGCAGCGAATGTTGCGTCGCCTTTTTTTAAGGCTTTGAATGAGTGAGCCTACAACACCACTGATGCAGCAATACCATGCGGTGAAGTCACGTTATCCGCAGGCGTTGCTGCTATTCCGGTTGGGCGATTTCTACGAATTGTTTTACGAAGACGCAATGATCGCGGCGCGAGAGCTGCAGATTACGCTGACGTCGCGCAACCGCGAAAAAGGCCAGCCGATTCCAATGTGCGGCGTGCCGTATCACGCGGCCGACGCGTACATTGCGCGACTGATTCGCGCGGGCTTCAAGGTAGCCATCTGCGAACAGATGGAGCAGCCGGGGCCGGGTAAAAAACTAGTGCGGCGCGAAGTGACCCGTGTGATTACGCCCGGGACGGCTACCGATGTGTCGGTGCTCGACGCGCGGGAAAACAACTTCTTGGCGAGTGTGGCGCAGAACGGAACGACGATTGGATTAGCGCTGGTCGATCTGTCTACCGGGGAATTTCAGGCTACGGAATTGTCGGGAAGCCGCTCCGAGGAATTGCTCCGCGAGGAATTACAGCTCCAACGGCCGCGAGAAACACTGCTGCCGCGCCCGCAACAATTGTTTGAAACCGCGAAGACTTCCCTGCTCGACGGGACTGGCGGCGTCGAGACGCGCATCGAGGACTGGGTGTTCCAGCGAGATTACGCGGAACGCATTTTGCGCGAGCAGTTTGGCGTGGCGGAACTGACCGGATTTGGCTTGGACGACCACACGCAGGCGATGTGCGCGGCGGGAGCTGTGGTCCATTACTTGCGCGAGAACGCCGCGCGTGGCGAAAGCGGGCCTAGCGGAGATGCGCTTAGGCACGTGGATCAGATTCGCTATTACGAACAGCACGACACGATGCTGCTGGATCCCGTGTCGGTGCGAAACCTGGAGCTGCTGTCGCCAATTTTCACGGAAGAGTCGAAATCCACCGGCCCGACCACGTTGATCGCGGCGCTGGACTCCACCGTAACGGGGATGGGCGCGAGGCTATTGCGCTCGTGGATTTTGCGGCCACTGATCGATCAGGATGCAATCGAGGGACGACTCGGAGCCGTGGCGCACTTACTGCAGCAAACGGTCGTACGCGGCGAAATACGCAAGGAGTTGCGCGGCATCCAGGATCTGGAGCGGCTGACGAGCCGGATCACTCTGGGTCTGGCCACGCCTCGTGAATTGCTGGCGCTACGAAAATCGCTGGCGCAGTTGCCGGTGCTGAAGAATTTCCTGACGCCTCCGCAAACGGGCGGGAGCGAACTGCTGCGCGAGCTGCACGAAGAGATCGACGAATTGGCGGATGTGCGCGAACGGCTGGAAAAGGCGTTGTCCGATGAGCCGCCAGCAGTCGCCACTGAGCCGGGAATGATTCGCGCCGGTTACCACGCCGAACTGGATGAGCTGCGCAACCTGAGCAAACACAGCAAAGAAGTGATTGCGGCGATGGAAGAGCGCGAGCGCAAGCGCACGGGCATTAATTCGCTGAAGATCCGCTTCAACAATATCTTCGGGTATTACATGGAGATTTCGAAACCGAACCTACATCTGGCTCCCGCGGATTACGAACGGAAACAGACGCTGGTGAATGCGGAGCGGTTCACCTGTCCGGAGCTGAAGGACTATGAGCGCAAGATTCTGGCGGCGGACGAACGAATTATCGAGATCGAGCGCCAACTTTTTGTGGACCTTCGTTCGGGAACTGCGGCGCAGGCGGGGCGGTTGCGACGAACGGCCTCGGCTATAGCCAAACTCGACGTGCTGGCGGCGTTCGCGAAGATGGCCGGAGACCGAAACTACGTTCGGCCGGAATTTAACGGAACGGGCGAGCTGTTGATCATCGGAGGGCGCCATCCGGTAATCGAAGAGTTGTTGCGGCAAAAAGGCGAGCGTTTTGTGCCGAATGATTTGTATTTCGAACCGGGGCGGCAACAGTTGTTGCTGATTACCGGGCCAAACATGGGCGGAAAGTCCACGTACCTGCGTCAAGCAGCATTAATTGTGTTGATGGCGCAGATCGGGTCGTTTGTGCCCGCGCGGCAGGCGCGATTGCCGATTACGGATCGAATTTTTACCAGGATTGGCGCGAGCGACAATTTGGCGCGGGGCCGGTCGACATTTTTGGTAGAGATGGGCGAGGTGGCTGCCATCCTCCACCACGCTACGCCTTCCAGTCTGGTGCTGCTGGATGAGGTGGGGCGTGGCACGTCGACGTTTGATGGGTTATCGATTGCATGGGCCGTAGTGGAGCATCTCCAGAAAAACACGCGAGCGCGAACATTGTTTGCGACGCACTATCACGAGCTGACGGAATTGGCGGACCTGTTGCCTGCCGTGAAGAATGTGCACGTGTCAGTAAAAGAGACGCCAAACGAAATAATTTTCTTGCGGCGCGTGGAACCGGGCAGCGCGGACAAGAGTTATGGAATTGAAGTGGCACGGCTGGCGGGATTGCCGCGGACGGTGATTGACCGCGCGCGGGAAGTGTTGCGGCGGCACGAGCAGAGCGAACATGCATTGAGCGAGACGTTGACGCCTGGGGCCGGGAACGGTGCGAATGGGAATGGAAGCCAGAATGTACTGTTTACGGCGCTGGACCGCGCTGTGATTGAACGATTGAAGTCCGCGGACCTGGATGAATTGAAGCCGATCGAGGCGCTGAATTTGTTGGCGGAGCTGAAGAAGCAGGTCTCGTGAGATCTCTCTGCGCCCTCTCTGTTAAATCTTTTTCTTCGGCACCACTGTTGCGAATCAGGAATGAACAATCTCATGGCGCGAAACCAGCGCGAAAGTTTTTGCTCTTCACGAGTCACCAGTCACGAATCACAAGTCACGACTCATCGAAGCGGTCTGGACATTTTGACAGTGAAGGCGCGCATTCAACTCCGCAGTAATCCACGTAGTGCCGCACAATATTTCGTAAATTGAGGATGGAAACTTTGGCTTGCGTTGGACTGCAACCGTGGCTACGGGTGTGCTAAAAACTAGGCTCATGGCGAGAGAGACCTTATGTTGGTAATGGGATTGATGTCGGGTACGTCGGCGGATGGGATTGATGTAGCGCTGGCGGAGATTTCGGGCGGGCCGCCGAAACTGCGCTGCAAATTGGTGGACCACACCACGATGCGGATGCCGGGAGCATTGCGGACCGAAGTGCTGCGCATCGCGGAAGGCGGTTCGTGCCGCGCGGGCGAACTGAGCCAGTTGAATTTTCGGTTGGGCGCGGCGTTTGCCGATGCCGCTGTGGCAGCGTGCAAAGGGTTTCGCGTGGCACTCTCGCGCGTAGAATTGATCGGCAGCCACGGGCAGACTGTGTTTCACCAGGGACGACCAGTTCCCTTTCTGGGCCGATCGACCGCATCGACGCTACAGATTGGTGAGCCGGCAGTGATCGCCGCGGAAACAGGCGTCACCACCGTGGGAGATTTTCGCGTCGCGGATATGGCGGCGGGCGGACAGGGAGCGCCATTGGTGCCGTATGCCGATTGGTTGTTGTATCGCGATGAAAAGTTGGGGCGGGTGTCGTTGAATCTTGGTGGGATTGGCAACGTTACGGTGCTGCCGGCGGGAGCAAAGCCAAGTCAGGTGAGTGCATTCGATACCGGCCCCGGAAATATGTTGATTGATGCGCTGGTATGGCATTTCACCAGGAAGAAGCAGCGCTTCGATCGCGGAGCGCGACTGGCGAGACAAGGGCAAGTTATTGCGCCTCTGCTGAAGGCATTGCTGCGCGATCCGTACCTGAAACTCGGTCCGCCGAAATCAACGGGGAGAGAATATTACGGACGCGCATACTTTCAGGAATTGTTGCGGCTGGGAAAAAAGCATCGCGCGGCGCCAAACGATTTGATTCGAACCACGACCGAGTTCACGGTGGATTCGGTGGTGGATGCGCTAAAACGATTCGTGATGCGGAAGACAAAGATTCAGCAATTGATTGTGTCGGGCGGAGGCGCGCGCAATCCGCTGATACTGGCGCAATTGAC
>DASXLU010000411.1:0-4303 GCA_036496065.1 Candidatus Acidiferrum sp. | reverse complement strand
GCGATGCAAAATAAGGATAGCAGCAACACCTTTTGCGAAAGGGAGAGGGCAGAGGATTGGTGATGAGTGGGGGCGGTAAGCATGCTCACGCAGCGAGAGGCAACTCAATGCGGAAGGTCGTTCCGCGGCCAACCTCCGAAGTAAAGTCTATCGAACCATTGTGAAGCTGCACAATTCGGAACGTACTGGCCAATCCGATGCCGCTACCTCCCGGGCGAGTTGTAAAGAAAAGTTGGAAAATTTTCTGGCGATTCTCGAGGGGAATGCCTTTGCCCGTGTCGCCAACGGTGATTTCGGCCATGTCTCCGCGGCGATTCAAGGTGAGCTGCAACTGTCCGCCATTGGGCATGGCTTCGACGGCGTTGAGAACGAGATTGAGCACGGCCTGCTTGAGCAACGCTCGATCGACGAAGACGTCTGGAACGCCGAAGGGTAAGAGTTGGGCGACCTCGACATTGGCCTTCTCCATTTGCGGTTGCGCGATTTCCAGAACTTCGATGAGTAATTCGGAAAGTTGCGTGGGTTCGAGGCGCACTTCCATGGGACGCGAAAAATCGAGAAAACGCTTAACGACTGCATCCAGCCGGTCGATTTCGGTGTCGAGAACATGTACGGCCTGTTGCGCGCTGCCATCGGTTTCAGGCGGAAGAGATTCCTTGAGATTTTCGAGCCACAAGCGCATGGAGTTGAGAGGATTCTTTACTTCGTGCGCGACGCCAGCAGTAATACGGCCGACCGCAGCCAAACGCTCGCTGACTTGCAATTGCGTGTTGATGCTTTCGATGGAATCGAGATCGCGCAAGGTGACGAGAGCGCCCATGCGTTCTCCGGCGCCTTGAATTTCCTGAACGCTGACGCTGACACGTTTGCGGCCATCGGTGGTTTCCAGTTCGGTTTCAGCGGCGACTTCCTGAAGTGTTTCGCCATCGAGATGCAACGCGGAGTAGAGCGGATGACCTACGGGAAAAATGTCGGTGACGCGACGTCCGAGAAAATGGGAAGCGGGAGCGCCTAGAAATTTTTCGGCGGCAGGACTGACCATGACAGCGCGCGCATCGCGAGTGAAGAGGAGGAGTCCATCTTCAAGGCCGGCCATCACGGAATTCATGTTTTCGCGGAGGGAACTGAAGATTTCGTGAACGCCACGAAGTTGTTGGCCCACTTGGGTGATTTTTCTGCGAACTTGGCCTAGTTCGTCGGAGCCGCCAACCAGCTCTTTGGTAGTAATCGGAGTGGGCGAGTCGTATTCGCCGGAAGAGATGCGTTCGAGTTGCGCGAGAATGTCGCGAATGGGCGCGAGGGCCGCGCCACTGACGACGGCGGCCAGTATGGTGGAAAGGGCCAGGGCCAGCATGGCGATGGTGCCCCAGCGACGAAGGGTCGGCTGAATGGAGTGCAACAAAAGCAGCGTAGAAACTTCGACCCTCACTTTGCCAAACGGCGCGCCGCGAAGAAGGAAAGGATAGTCGACCGCGTAGATGTGTTCCGGGGGAGCGAGCGCCTTAACCTGCTTGATGAAAGAGCTCTTCACCAATTGTTCCAGCGGAGTACGCGACGGTACAACCTTGCCCGATTCAGAGGCAGGATAAGAAACCAGGGTGCGGCCTTCGCCGTCAATGATGTACACGCCGCGAACGGAGGGAGAGACGCTGGCGGATTGCAGGCGCGAAGAAAGGCCTTCGTCTAATTCGAAAGCGCGGCGCACGTATTCGCGAGTATCTTTGGGATCGTCGGAAGCCGGACGCAGGCCTTGCGCGCGGGCATCGTCTAAGGCCTGTTTCGCAGAATCGAAAACTTCGCGGTTCAATTCCTGTGCACGAACATTGGTGTCGCGGAGAACCTGCTCGAGCAGCAAATTCAAGAAGACCATGGACAAGACGAGCGAGGACAGGAGCACCAGTCCTGTCATGACGAACGTCAGTTTGGCACGCAGCCCGAGCTGCATACTTTGTTACGACTCCGTTTCAGCGCGATCGCTGCCGTATTCCTTGAGCTTATTGTGCAAGGTTTTGAGGCTGACGCCGAGAAGTTCCGCGGCGCGTGTCTTATTATTGCCGGTAGCCGCGAGAGTCTGCAGGATCAGTTCGCGTTCCATAGCGTCCACCGTTGTGCCGATCGGGAATTTGATGGTGGAAAGATCGCTTGGGCTTTTGGCCGCGACCTTGCCGAATTCGCCGGGAAGCGACGCACGCGAGATCAGATCTTTTTCAGACATGATCGTGGCGCGTTCCAAGACATTGCGCAGTTCGCGAATATTTCCGGGCCACGTGTGGCTCATGAAGATGTCCAGAACTTCGGCTCCCACTCCGCGAATATTCTTGCCGTGCTTGGCATTGATGTCGCGGAGGATGTGCTCGCTGAGCAGCGGAATGTCGTCCTTGTGCTCGCGAAGAGGCGGGAGATGGATGTGAAACACGTTGAGGCGGAAATAGAGATCCTGGCGCATCTGGCCGCTGGAGACCGCCTGTTCGGGATCCTTGTTGGTGGCAGCGAGAACGCGCACGTCGACGGGAGTTTCCACTTTGCTGCCCAGGCGCCGGACCTTGCGATCTTCTAGGACGCGCAAAAGCTTGGCCTGCGTGGGTGCGGGCATTTCGCCGATTTCATCGAGGAGAAGCGTGCCGCCGTCGGCAAGTTCGAAACAGCCGATGCGGCGTTCGGCTGCGCCGGTGAAAGCGCCACGCTCGTGGCCGAAGATTTCGCTTTCCATCAGCGATTCCGGAATTGCGGAACAATTGATGGCCACGAAGGGTTGTGAGGCGCGTGGCGAAAGTTTGTGGATGGTGCGCGCGACGATTTCCTTGCCGGAACCTGTCTCGCCGGTAATGAGCACAGATGCGGAACTGGGCGCGGCCATTTCGATGACGCGCATGACGTCTTGCATCGGTTTCGAATTGCCCACCAGATCGCCAATGCGGCCGGCGTCGCGCAACTGGCGCTGCAGAACGAGCAGGCGTTGCGCATCGCGAGCCTTGCTGAGGGCGCGATCAAGCAGCGCACGCAACACGGGGCCCTTCAGGGGCTTTTCGATGTACCAGAAAGCGCCGGACTCGATGGCGGCTACGGCACGTTCCTCGCTGCCCTTGCCGGTAATGATGATGGCCGGAACGTCGTGGAGTTCATCGCCGAGCTGCTGAAGAAGATCGAGACCGTTCATGCCAGGAAGTTCGACGTCGGCGATCAAGGTGTCGGGTTGAAAGCTGGAAAATTTGGCCAAGGCATCTTCTGCGGTGCCCACACCGAGGACATCGTAGCCCCAGCGCTGGAGCAATTGCTCGTAACCCTTGCGGGCGTTGTCTTCATCTTCGACGATCAGGATGCGGTCTTTACGTTCTCCGGTTTCGACCGTGCGTACAGTTCGCGTCTCTTCAGGCATGCGGCTCGGCCTCGTCTCCACAGCAATACGGTAAGTGAGTCTGGGTGTTTAACGACTTTAACAAGGCGAGCCGCGGATTGCCAAGTTGAGCGGGGAGATACAGGGGCGTGGCCAAGCGGAGAAAAGTGGTGAAAGCGCGAAGCAATGCGCGAGATTCCAGCGATCTACAGCGATTATTCTTTCAGTAGATAAAGGGCGCGGCCGAGTTCCAGCTCGAGCTTGGAGCCCTTGGGCAAATCGAGTTCCTGGCCGCGACCGGCTTCCATCAGATAAGCCTCAAGAGCGCCGAGCGCGGCACCTTCGGCGGCTTCCTTTTTGTCTTTGTCTTTCACGCCTTTGAAAGCGCCTTTGGCGGCGCCTGCGGCTGCGGCTTGTGCGGCGTCTTTCTGTGTGCTGCTGCGGCCTTCGATGACGCCTTCCTGAATGGGGCCAGAGCGGAGGCTGTGATCGCCGGGCACGGAAGCCACTTCGGCGACGATCGGAAGTCGGCCGAAGCGAGTCCGGATTTCATCGAAGGTGAGCCAGATTTTCGCGCGACCCGTTGTGCCTGCCGGATCAACGCGACTGACGTGCCCGAGAATTTCTGCGCCCGACGGAAGATAGATGCCGCTGCCGGCTTCGAGAGGTTCGACGGTGCGCACGCGAAAAGTTTGGTTACGGTGGATTTCGGCGGTGTTCAGGTTTTGCTCGAGACGCACGAGAAAGCGGGTACCCGGGACGACTGCGAAAGTTTCCGGGGAAAGCCCGTGGCGGACACCGTCGGCGGGATGGCTGGGATTAGGACCGGGGTTGGGGACGGAATTATTTGGTGAGGGCGACTGTTCGTCGCGAGATATGACTTCCCGAGTCTCTTGAGCGGGGTCTTGGGCATGAGCTGACGCTGCAAGTAATACGAGAACGGCGATCGGTGCAAAGGTCTTCGCGATG
>DASXLU010000410.1:0-15393 GCA_036496065.1 Candidatus Acidiferrum sp. | reverse complement strand
CACGCGATAAAGTTTCCATTTCAACCGCTTTGATGCGGCATCGAAGTACGGTAGATTGCTTAGCGGCTGTTCTTCTTTTTCCGCGTGGACGTAGTTTGTTTCTTTGCTCCAACGCCGCGTTCTGATTTGCTGACAGCAACTGTCGCCGGTTTCTGGCCTTCCTTGTTTTTGAAATAAGCTCCGGGGACGGGAAGCCCGTGTCTCGTGAAAGGGTTTGAAGGGTCCGGTGTTTCAGCTTCGCTAGGCAAGGTAGCTCCCAAAATGGCTCCTATACCCAGCGCCGCTAATCCAAACTTAATGATGCTTTTCATTTGAATGACCTTCGGTAAGTTCATGCTCATTTGTCGTAGGAGTCGAAAATTCCTTACACAGAACTAACAAGCGCGGCCTTAGTCCCGTTTCGCAGAGCGAAGGTGTGGAGTGCGTTCTTTCCCAATCTTAGATTAGAGGCGATCTGCTTCTGTTCCCCAACGCCCCGTCCTGATCGCTCCGGCAATAACAGCTTTGGACGGGTTGATCATAAATTGGCCTTTGTTTCTTCGTGAAGGTGCCGTGCCGAGAGAAATACCGTTTCACTTATGCACCTCCGACATTCACAGGGAGTTCGTGCGGCTTTATTTCGCTTCACCCACAGCCCTACGTTTCTGTACATTGGTGGCGAGATGCGTTTGTTTGTGTACGCGGTGGGTCGCGGCATTGTTGCTGCCACTTTCTGTCCGATCTGAGGTTCTGGCCGATATTCCCTTCCGGTATCGCGATGGCTTACTTTGGCTGAAGGTCGAGGTCGCCGGAAAAAAGGAGTTGCTGAACTTCCTGTTGGATTCAGGGGCCGGCGTTAACGCTATAGATCTCCAGACAGCGACCAATCTCAGAGTACAGCTCGGAAATCGGCAGACAGTGCAAGGTGTGAATGGGCAAGCCTTCGCGTACCGAGTGAACGATCTGCAGGCAGTGTCTGGTGGTGTCGTTCTGCCAAAATCGGTCCTTGCCATCGACCTCCGGACAATCAGTGACTGCTGTCATCAACATATCGACGGCATTTTGGGCGTCGACTTTTTCCGGGGTCGTATCGTGCAAATCGATTTCCACGCAGGCAGAGTTCGTCTGCTCAAGGATTGCGACGTGGACCTCGCACACTGCGAGATGTTGCCAATTAAAATGTGCAACGACGCATTCTGTGTCCCGGTGCGAGTTGCCGCAAATCCAGCGCAGTGGATGAGACTTGATACGGGCTGCGATGCGGCTTTGGAGTGGGTGGTTAGCGAAACAGCAAAAAGGCACGTGATTGGGCTGTCAGACGTACCGATTCTTTATATTAGGACTTCAGCGCAGCTCGGGAAGCATTGTTTCAACGCGGTTACCGCCGGTATTCATACGAAACGGATCTTCCCGGGTGAAGCCGGATTGCTCGGTAATGCATTGCTTTCAAAGTTTCGTCTGACGATCGATGAACCAAGAGGCCGAGTGATTTTCGAGGAGGCTCGGTAAGCCCATCACCCGGCTAGATTTCGTCCGACCGGCCATTTCTTGGCTATTTTTCTTAGTTCCCTTGTATAACCTTTGCGGAAAACACATTCGCCCCCAGTAACGAAATTGTCAGATTTTGAAAAGTGGCTAAGCATCCTCATTTCTTCTCCACTTTTCGCGTTCCTCCCTGCCTTTTTCTGTGCCGTTATGACCCAGTACGGCAGAATATAGAATAGCTTGAGAAGCCTCTCTGTAAGCGGCAAAACGGATCAGATGAGAAGACAGAGGAACGGAGGAAGCCTTACACTCTTAATCTTAATCACTGGGTTGTAATTCGATTCCTGCACGTTGCATATCTCATAATCAACGGCTCACGTTAGATTCGCTAAGATTTACGAGGAGCGAATTCGGCCATTTTTTGCGGGCGATAAGTCGGGTTACCCGATATCTGACGAGGCGCTATCGGCTATTCCACTTGTACGATTTGCACGTTGCGCCGGCATCTTCAAACCGCTCGGGCGATTACGCGCACCTGCTCGCTCTGTAAGGATTCAGGGTTTGCTCCGACGAATGAGCAAGGCGGAATCTCTTACCAGGAATCCGCTTCCACTCAAACTATGAAAACACCAGTCGACCTATTTCGCCGCGGATACGAGCTTCTTGTGTCCGGCGAGAATCTCCTGCAATCACCCTTTCTGCTGCTGCTGAGAGTCTATTTCTTTTGGCAGCTCTTTCAGACAGGGCAGGGCAAGCTCGCTCACATCGCAAAAATCTCCGATTATTTCGCGAGTCTTGGCATACCGCTGCCCACTTTGAATGCCTATATGGCAGGTACGACCGAAACTTTCGGCAGCTTACTATTGATTGTCGGGCTTGCTTCCCGGCTTACAGCAATCCCAATAACAGTCGTTATGGCCGTAGCCTACCTGACCGCCGATCTCGAAGCGGTGACCGGCATCTTCAGCGATCCGGATAAATTCGTGAAGGCCGATCCGTTTCCATATTTGGTTACGGGGTTGATCGTATTGGTCTTCGGTCCTGGGAAGTTCTCCATCGATGCGCTGATCAAATGGGCCATCGGGGCGGCACGTCAAAGTCTAGTTAAGCGGAGCCCGTACTTCGGTGCGTCTGCGCGGTCGACGGAAGTGAAAGCTCAAAACTAAGGTCTGGTCGGGTCATCTTTACGGGTTTGCCACTAATTAGAAAGTAGGATTTCGAAATGGCAGTCTTCAAAACTTAAACGCGCCCGAATGCGAATCTTCTGGTCGCTCGGCTACGAGGCCACCTCGATGGCAGATCTACGTGCCGCGCTCGGGATCACGCAGGCAAGCCTCTATGCGGCGTTTGGAAGCAAGGAACAGTTGTTCCGCGAGGCGGTAGACCTTTACTACCGAACTACGGGCCTCACCACCGCTCGCGCCCTTGCGTTCGATTCAAGTGCTCGCGAGGCGATCCATGCCATGCTAAAGGATGCCGTCGGCCAGCGTGAGGGCGATGTTCCGAAAGCAGCACCGATCGTTGTCTTAGCTGCGTACTGCGCGACCGTTCTTCACGGCCTGGCGCTCCAATCAAGGGATAGCCCCCGGAGGCTGCTTAGTCATCCTGGGAGCCATCAACTGTACAGTGGAGAACAAAGCCGTGCAGGATCATCTGTTGTCCATACGTCGCCAGACGTCGCAATCTATCCTGGAGCGTCTGAAACGAGGGGCGGACAACTCGTAGCCGTTCTTTGTCGAGCCGGTAATGGAGCATTCCTCGGGGCAAGGCAGTCTCCGCTGCGGCTACTCGAAGGCTTTATTTCCCTTTTGGGGAGCGCCAGTATGCGGCGCTAGCTCCGCGCTGGCGACTATCTGCTGCCAATTCGCCATGGCGCACTCTACGACCTGCGTGAGCGTCTTTCGAGAAGCGCCAGATGCATTCACTCCACCCGGAGGATAGATGGGGCGGATCGCCAGATCCCCTTTGAGATTACGGAAAGCTTCCTCGATCTGAGTCAGTTGGATGTACATCTCCCAAAGCCGTGCGGGATCGGCGCCCAACAGATTGGAGCGCAACAGGTACCGACCTTCACGGTCAGCTTCAAAATCGCATCGAAGCTCACATTTTCATCGCCTTCATGGCCTACTGCTTGCACGTGACTTTGCACCGCCGGCTGCACAGACTGGCTCCGGGCCTGACGCCGCGGGCAGTGCTGGAGAAATTCAAAGCCATTCAAATGATCGACGTGCATTTCCCTACTACCGACGGGCGCACCGTTATCCTGCCTCGCTATACCCAGCCGGAAGAGGACCATCGCTTGCTCCTTGACGCGCTCAAACTTCAACTTCCAGCTCAGCCTAAGCCCCGAATTACTGCTGCCGCAAACTCGCCGATTTAAGTTCGTTGTAGTGCAGACTTTTTAGGCACCTGCCTTGATTTTGAGACACTTACGAACGCTGAACCCCACGAATCGGCGAAGATGGGCTAACTAACTTCGCGATTTCAGCTTTTATTGGCTCGCCGGGGATGCTATAACGAGGGCTCGGTCATATCCGCCACGTCTGATGCCTGAGCACACACAGGAAAGCGAAACTCAACGAACTCGGTCGACCGAACGCGACTTAGATTTCCGGACGCGTCTGATCGAAGGGAGTTTGGACTGCATCAAGGTGCTCGATCTCGATGGCAGATTGCTCTCAATGAATGGCGGCGGGATGAAAGTTCTGGAGATTTGCGACCTTGAACCTTTCGTCGGCTCTTCATGGATTGAGTTTTGGAAAGGCGCGGATCGCGAAGCCGCGCAAGCCGCAATCAAGGCAGCACGGGAGGGAGGCATAGGCCGGTTCGTCGGTTTTTTTCCAACTACGCAGACCCACAAACCGATGTGGTTTGACGTGATTGTCAGCCCGATCGTCGATTCATCGGGCAAGCCGGAAAAAATACTCGCGGCGTCGCGGGACGTTACCGAGTATAAACGTGCGAACCGGTCGCTCCGCATCATCGCAGAAGGAACGGCGGCAGCGACCGGTGACGAATTCTTCCGGTCATTGGCCAGATGCGCAGCGCAGGCGCTGGAAGCACGTTATGCTTTTGTCGCAGAAACGCTCAGCGAGATGGAGTCGCGATCTCTGGCCTTTTGGGAAGGTTCGGATTTTGGCGCCGGGTTCACTTATCGATTTCCGGGCACGCCCTGCCAGCGAGTCGCGGCGGGTCATATCTGCGTGACTCCATCCGGCTTGCAGGCGAAATTCCCGGAGGACCTCTGGCTGCAACAGATCGGCGCCGAGAGTTACGTCGGCGTGCCGATGCGCAACGCCCAAGGCCGAACGCTGGGGCACTTGGCGGTATTGCACCAGGAGCCGATGGAGCCGTCCGAAGAGGATATAGCGACGCTGCAAATTTTCGCGGCGCGTGGTTGTGCCGAGTTGGAGCGCAAGCAGGCCCATGAAAAGTTGAGCAAAGCTCACGAGGATCTCCGGCGCCTCAATCTTGAAACCGCAGCGCTCCTCAACGTGAACCGTGCCATTGGCCACCACCTGCATCGCGATGTTTTGTTTGGTGCGCTCGCCGATTGCTTGCAAACGGTAGTGCCGACCGACCGGTTCGGGATCGTCCTGCCTTCCGCAGGCGACCATTTGCAAGGATACATGCTGACCAAGCGCGACGTCAGGTCGGAGCGCCTGCAATCCACGATTTTCTCTTCCGAGGGAACAGCAACCGAATGCGTATTGCAAAACCGCGAACGGTTTGTCGCTGCGGCGCGGGATGAAATTCGCGATCGGTTTCCCGTCACTGAGCGTGTCATGCAGGAAGCCGAGATGCAGTCGCTCTGCGAGTTGCCGCTTGTCACGGGCCCGCGCATCCTGGGATCATTATTTTTCATGTCATCAGCGAAGGCTGCCTATGGACACCTGCAGCAGTCCTTCTTGGAACAGGTGGCTAGCGCGGTCGCGGTGGCCTTGGACGATTGCCTGGCGCACGAAGAGGTGCGGCGGCTTGGCGACGAACTTTCCGCGCGGACCATTGCGGAATTGGAACGGCAGCAACGACACATGAGCGATGCCCTCCAGGAGGCGAGCAAAGCATTGGACGCCAGTGAGGAGCGTTTCCGTGATCTCTTCGACGAGGCGCCAATTGCTTATGTCCACGAGGGTCTTGATTCACGATTCATTCGCGCCAATCGCGCGGCAATGAGAATTCTCGGCATTAAACCCGAAGACGTTCCGACAACCTATGGAAAGACGTTTGGGCCAAACACGCCGGATGCGCAGCGCCGGATGCGAGAGGCGTTTGAATCGATCGGACGCGGGACCGACACCAGCGGCGTTGTGCTCGAAATGCGCCGCAAGGATAACGGCAAGCCGTTTTGGATTCAATGGTGGTCAAGGCCCGATCCCAGCGGCACCTACACGCGCACAATGTTCCTCGACATCACCGATCGCGTGCTGATGGAAAAGGAAAAGGAACAGCTGGAAGCGCAGAACATTTATCTGCAGGAGGAAATCCGTAGTCAGCACAACTTCGTCGAGATAGTGGGCAATAGCCGCTCGTTGCTCGTCGTGCTTGGGCAGGTAGATCAGGTAGCGCCTACGGAAGCTACGGCGCTCATTCAAGGTGAGACAGGCACCGGCAAAGAACTTATCGCTCGCGCCATCCACGATCGCAGCCGCCGTCACGGGCGTCCGCTGGTGAAGGTGAACTGCGGAGCGATCAGCGCGGGCCTCGTCGAGAGCGAACTCTTCGGTCATGTGAAAGGCGCGTTCACGGGCGCGCTGGCAAATCGCGACGGTCGCTTTACCCTCGCCGACGGTGGCACCATTTTTCTCGATGAAGTGGGCGAGCTGCCTCCGGATACCCAAGTGAAATTGTTGCGCGTCCTGCAGGAGCAGGAGTTTGAACCGATAGGCGGCAGCAAGACGATCAAGGTGGATGTGCGAGTGATCGCCGCCACGAACCGCGATCTGTCCTTGATGGTGCGCGAGGGGAAGTTCCGCAGCGACCTCTTCTATCGCTTGAATGTTTTCCCGGTAACCATGCCGCCACTCCGCGAACGCCAGGAAGACGTGCCGTTGCTCATCATGTTTTTTCTGGAGAAGTTCGCTCGAAAACTGGGTCGACCGATTACCCACGTAGCCGAGGAGACGATGTCCCGACTCTGTGCGTATTCCTGGCCGGGCAATATCCGGGAACTGCAAAACGTCATCGAACGTGCGGTCGTGCTGAGCAAAGGACCTGTGCTAAAGGTCGAGGGAAGTGCCTTATTCGATTTTTCGCGAGCGGAGGCTACGGCAAGCATCGCGGCCAGAATCCCGACTTCATCTCCGCCGGCTGCGCCGGCCTCAAGCAGTGTCCCGTCGCTCGAAGAGGTCGAGCGCCAGCACATCGTCGCCGTGCTCACGCAAGCGAACTGGCGAATCGAGGGCGACCGAGGCGCGGCAAAATTGCTCAATCTTCAGCCAAGTACGTTGCGTAGTCGGATGCAGAAACTGGGCATCGTGCGGTACCCGGTATAGCTCTCGTTTAGGTCACACACCCGCGATACGGCGCGGCAGCCCGCGACATTTCGTGGCCACATACTTCGTGGGCGTGGCGCGGAAAAAACGCTGCGGGCACTATCTCTCAAAAATTTTCGACGACCGTTTGCGGAGCTTGAAGTCGCGTCGGCGCAGCTCTCGAAACCGAGACTGCGAATGAAGTATAGAGCACGTAACCTAATCAACTTCAGGAGGTTAAGCAAACTGTCTGTTCACCCGAAGATCGGTCCATTTCGCGATGTACGAGTGAGAAGTGCGGCTTTCAAAAGGCCTGATGGGTCAGTGGCTTTCACGCAAATTTTTGCTCGTGGCACAGCGGATGCGCATGCACGCCAATTATGAGTTCAAAGACCTTTTTCGGGGCTGGACAGGGGCCACTCTTAGCGGCGCCCTCACATGGATTGGAACAGATTTTCGACACCTCCGTTGGTCATGACTTTCGTTGAATTCTTCACCTTCCCCAATAAACGCCATGTTAAGAATCTCCATCAACGAATCCGAAGGGAACGTCGTCACACTGCGACTGGAAGGCCAGATCGCCGGCGCGTGGATTTCCGAGTTGGGTAGAGCGTGTGAACGGATGCTTACCGCGGGTCGCAAGGTCACCCTCGATTTGGGCGACGTCTCTTTGATCGATCGGCCCGGGCTTACGCTCCTCGCGTCACTTTCACAGCGCGCGGTAACGCTCGTGCGCTGCTCGCCCTTTCAAGAGGAGCAACTTCGATTGGCATCATCGTCACAACCTGACGCAACGCACTAACTCCTCTATGAACCAAACCTTACCTTCCTCATCTTCCGAATTGGCACCGCAAGCCGATCCGGATCGGTGGGTCGATGATCACGGCGACTGCCTGTATCGCTACGCGCTGATCCGCGTGCGAAACCAGGAGGTCGCCGAGGATCTCGTGCAGGAGACGCTGCTCGCGGCTATGCGGCAGGTAGACAAATTCAGAGGCCGCTCGTCGGAGCGAAGCTGGCTCTGCGGCATTTTAAAGAACAAGATCTGCGACCGCTTCCGAAAGCTCGGCCGCGAGACGAACTTCACCGACCTTGAGTTCCTCAGCGACGAACACTCGGATCGATTCGATGGCGAAAATTACTGGATTCACGAACGCGGCCCCGCGGATTGGAAACCCGAGGGCGAACAAGCAATGAAGCGCGCCGAGTTCTGGCAGGCGATGCAGGCCTGTCTCGACAGGCTCCCGCCACGTGTGGCCCAAGTCTTCATGATGCGTGAGATGGACGACGTACCGAGCAAGGAAGTGTGCGAGACGCTAAACATCAGCGAGGCGAACCTGTGGGTCATGCTGCACCGCGCCCGTATGGCGCTCCGGCAGGATCTGGAGGTGAGCTTCTTCGAAGGCAAGGGAGGCACGAAGCTGTGATCGAGCTACCATTGATGGAAAAGCGTTCATCGCCAAACACATCCCAAAATGCCACGAGATCACGCGCCTCATCTCGCTCATCTGATTTAAGTTTGCGAAAAGCGCAGCTAAAAAATCGTTCTTCTGCGAAGAAAGAGTGTAAGTTTTCGCGTACTGCACCGACTCACTAGTGAGATGCCCTCTTCACCTGACGATCATGAACCGCCCAACTGGATCACGGCCAAGCTTGCGAATCTGGTATGGAGAATGACGCCAGCCTGCAGGGAGGTCGCGCGGCTGACCTCGGCAGGGCGCGACCGTCCGCTACCTCTTGGCAGGCGGCTGCGACTTGGCCTGCACCGCTGCTTCTGCAAGTGGTGCGCTCGCTACGCGAAGCAACTCGACCTTTTGCATGAAGCGAATTACCTCTTCGTCGAGCATGTCGATCAGATCGGCGGACCGACTCTCGACAGCGATGCCAAGGCGCGGATGAAGCACGCTCTGCAGACAGCGGCGAACGGAGAATCGCAACAGTCGGCGGCTCGATTCGACGCGCAGTAGATTGACCAAACGCTCGGCGTGATGAACTCGATGAGGTGCCCGTCGGGGTCCCTGAAGTAGAGAGCCGTGCAGCCGCGCGGCCAGGTGAGCTGCTTTTTAATCGCGACGGCATGAACCATAAGAGTGACTATAACCCTTGATGACGTCCAACCCATGAAACATCCAATCACGACCGCTTCCCGAATTTCCACTCCCTTCTCCTCCAAATAAGCCCGCACTGCGTGAAGATCTTTCACCTCAACCGCGACGTGACGATTTTCCGCCGGCTTCGTCCAGGGCGGGGTGAAGTCGATGTGCAACAGCCATGTCCAACAACTCATACCAGATGATGTCGTAGACGACACCCAGCGCCTCGGGTCGCTTCACTTCCCTAAGCCCAAGTACCCCACCGTAAAACGTTCTCACCCTTTCGTGCTCGCCGGCAGGCACAGCGAGCGTTACGTGGTTGATCCGCCGATACTCGATTGTCATAGTCATTCCTCAATTAGCAACATTGCGTGGCCGTCCGGATCACGAACCAGGAGGCCCTTGCCAAAGCCGAACTTGTCCTTTGGCACAACGTTCACACCGGACGAGATGAAATCGGCGTGCTCGGCACGCAGTTTACTGGCGAGTGCTTCAACATCAGGCGTGATCAGCGTAGTCTGCCAGTGGATTAGGTCGTTCGCTTTCGCAATCGGGCGCAGACGGCCGCCCCTAGGGGTGAGGTATTCCAGAAACTCGATTCCTGGCCCTGACCCGGCACGTATCGCCTTGATGCCCGCAGCAGCTATGTTCCAAGCGGGCAGTTGCTGTGGACCAGTGGATACAAAGTTAACTTTGAGCGCCCGCAACTTTTCGAACGCCTTTTCCATGTCGCTCACCACGATTGCGATGTGTCGAAACCAGAGATCGTTGCTTCTGGAGTCTTCAGGAATCGGGCGGCCCCGCGGTGTGAGGTATTCAGTCAACTCGATGAACTCACCGCCGAGCTGCATCCGCACCATGCGCATCCGCGCACCGAAGACCCCAACCAGATGTTCGTATTCATCACCGAAGACTTCCACGTCGGAAACTCTTTGAAACGTGAGTGCCGAGTAGAACTCAGTAGCGCGATCCACGTCGCTGACCGTCATGCCGATGGTTGCGACTGCCTTAACCTGGGCTTCGGCGGTGAATGCCAAGCCGCGAAGAGTGAGGATCAATACGAGTTGAACAATGTAAAGATGGCTTTTCATTTCGATTCTCGGTCGAGGAGTTGACTGAAGCCGCGGTTGAAAATGCAGCGCGCACCGTTGTGATGGTGAAGCTTGGCGCAATAAACAACGCGGTTTGAGCGCACATAGATTTGCGCGGCAAGCTGCATCGCTAACACGGGCGCAGTAAAGTAAATCCAGAGCCCCGCCCAGATCGATGCCACCGCCGCCGAGCCAAACGTCCGCGCCGGGTTCATGCTCATGCCGGAAAATGGCGCTTCGAAGGTGATGTAAATCGCGACCAGACATCCCGCGTAAATGCCGGTCCAGCGTGCAAGGCCAGGCGTGTTGCTTACGAAGAGCACCGTCATCATGAGCGCGAGCGCGATGATGAATTCCGCATTGAACGCGACCAAAAAACCCGTAGGCCCGGGAACAGTAGCAATGTAGTTGACGGATGGATGGGCGAACGCTTCGTGAATCACTGCTGAGGTGAGCACTACCCCCCGCAACGCTGCCGATGAACTGTGCAGCCGATATAGAAGAACGCGTCCCACGGCCGAATTTTGCCTAGTCGCAGAAATGTGAGTGTGACCGCCGGATTCATGTGTGCGCCGGAGCGTTTTCCCAGCGGCGAAAAAACCAGACCGATGCCTGTCAGGCCCATTGCTATACCTATAAAGCTCCGCCGCAGAAAGGAATCTCCAATCGCCCGGTGCACCGGCGAATCAGGGTATTCAAAGAGTGAAGACGCCCGCGGAGATCATGAAAATTCCCCACTCCGTCGCTTCGAGGAGATACTCCGGCCAGTGTTCCCGTAACACGCGGAATCATATCGCCGATTGCTCGTGCAAGGGGCGAAATCATTGCAGTTTTTTGTCGCGGTGAAGACGAATGGTTGAATAGAGCGACTTAGGCGCCTTGGGCCTTTGCAGTCCCGGCATTGTGCTGTGCAGTTTCATCCGACACGAGTAGTCCGTCATCAGTTAAGTGCCTCAGAGCCGAGTGAACCTGTGTGTACTGGCCCAAGTCGAATTCGCGAAGTAAATGCTGCACATGCCAAGAGTAGTCCACTCCTCTCCACCATTTGCGACAAATACATGCTAGATGGCGAATGCAGATGATAATTTTCATATTAGATACCTCCACTAGACTAGATTTGTCGCGGTGGCCGCCACTCGCCTTACACATTCCGAGTGGTTTTTTTAAAAGATCTCTTGTGGCTTGGAACCCGCTGTTAACAAATCCTCGACAGAGTTATGAGCCTTTGAGCATGCGGAGAGGAGCCGCTCCATAGAACTTCGCATTCTCACCAAGGTAGTAGTTAGTAAATTCGAAAGGCGCACGACTAACCGGCAAACGTGCAATTACGACTCACCCAAGTTCCCCCCAAAGGAGTGTTCAAATGGACGTCGCAGAACCCGGCGCACAACAAAAATGAACCTATCGCCGCTGATGTATATGATCATCTGTTTGATGGGCTCGGTCACATTGCCGAAATCGCGGATGCCGAACCTCCGCACACACCACGCGGTTGTCCATTCCAGGCATGGTCAATCGGCGAATTGATCCGCCTGGAGTCAACTCTCCTTCGCTGAAATCGCCGTCATGCACAGACTGCTTTGGCCGCAGAGCGTGAAAATTATCTGATCAGATTCTTTGTAAGGTTTGGCCTACGACCCCGACAAAACTTCGTACCCGCCGATGTTCGTTCGATCGCACGGCCGGAGAAAAACCAGATCGAAAAAACTATTAAACCCAGTGCTGTGATTCCAGACGAAAAGGGAGGGTATCAACCACCCACCGCGCAGCATGCCTCCCGCGAAGGCAAGGTGCTGGCCCGCAATATTGTCGCGCGTGTTCGCGGGAACGACTTGACGCCCTTTCGGTTCAAGACACTTGGTCTACTGGCGTCGATTGGTCGTCGCACCGGTGTAGCCCGAATTCTTGGCGTCAATTTCTCTGGATTTGTTGCCTGGTGGCTCTGGCGTACGATCTACCTTCTGAAGCTCCCCCGCTTCGAAAAGAAGCTGCGGGTCGCTCTCGATTGGACCCTGGACGTCTTCTTCTCGAAAGACTTTGTCCAGTATCTCCATGAGCGCGCTCCAGTGCTTGCCGATCCATCGGATGTTCTTCCCGCTGGCCAACCCGGACCCGCGAATCAGTTGGCCGCGGTCCATAACCATCTCATCTGACTTAACCCCCAAAACATATACGAAAGAGTCCTGCACGCCGTTTATGCTGGACGAGTCGCCAATGACCCCGAATGGAAAGCAAAACCACGGGAAGGATGGAACAATGACGCTGAATCGCCCGGCAATTTGTGAATCTGGCAACTGGGAGTGGTTGCAACCTGTTTATTGGTATCCGCTTTTTTCTTGATGTTTGAACCCCGAGCGCCAGAATGACAAACAAACGACCGACCTCTCTTGAGTGGGATGATTTTGATGCCGCTCATAGACTTTGGCGACTGGATGGCGATGATTCGAGGCCAATCAGATTTCATTCCTAAAACCGACGCTGTTTGATTCTGTGTAAGGATATCTCCGCTCCTTCGACTAACGAGAATGAAAATGAAAACGATTGTTAGTTTTGGGTTCGCAGCGATCGCCATGGGAACATTCTTTGGAGTGGGCCTTCCCGTTCAGCCGATCAGCTAGTGTGGGTAAGGGCTCAGAAGGTGGATTATTTTAAGGTAAGAGGGCTGGTGCCGCCTGGATCTTATTCGCACGACGAAAACCAGAAAACCGCCACAATCGCAGTGAGTAAAGCAGGACAAGGTGTTGAAGAGCAGAAACAGGCAGCGTCTAACCGATCTTCGACACCTCAAAATCACAAGTTGCTTGGGAATGAAATACTTGTAAAAATGCCAAAACGCTTTGGCACTACATTTCCACCCGCCCACCGGATTACGGCAGCTCGCGCAACGTGGGCGGCGCCGCGACTCCAGCGGCCCGCAGAGCCGCTGAAGACTCGCTGGTTTCTGACTTGCGTTGGGCTGATCGTTTTTTTGGCCATCCCGGTCCAAATGTTTGCGCAAACGAGCGTGCAACCGGGGACGTTCGGAGTGAAAGTGAGCGGATTCGAGAATCTCGTTGGCGGCGGTGCCTCGACCGGCTCGGGAGGTGGGGCCGGAGGCAGTACCGAATCTGAAATTGACGTCACTCCTCAATACAAGACGTCATCCGGAACCGTGTTCGCGGCTCGGGGCGTGCTTAATTTGCTCGCCGACAGCAACGCCGGGAGATCCAGTTCTGCCTGGGGTTTGACTGCGCCGGAACTGAGCTTGTTCGCGATCGGTGACTTCGGGAGAATCGAGGTCGGGGATCGAGCTGGATTTCCTCAGAGCCTGATCGGTTTTACGCCGTCGGAGATCGCCTTTACGAGCGCGGAGTTTGGTCCGGACTCGGGTGTGAGACTCGATCCCAATGGGCGTCTTCCGACGACGTTTCTTCCTCATGCCTTGGCCGACCGAATTAACAACTTAACGTATTTGGGTTATGCTGCGCGTTTCTACGATGATCGATCACTGAAACTGATCTATCTAACTCCGCGTTCTGTTAGCGGCTTTTACGGTGCGGTCTCTTATACGCCGTCCACTGACATATCGAGCGGCTTCGATCTGGCTGGAGACACACGCACGCCTACCAGCGGATTTGAAGATACCGTGAGTCCCGGCGTCTTTCGTAACATCGTTCAGGCCGCCGTGGTTTGGAACCACCGGACGGAAGCTGTTGATCTTTCGACCGGATTAACCTATTCATACGCGAGAGGGACTGCCGGCAGTGTCAACACTCCTACGGTTCCCGAATCAGATTCGCTCAGCGGAGGTATTTCCGTGACGGTCTATGACGCCTGGACGTTCGGCTTAAGCGGTACCTATGACGGGTTTTCCACGCAACACACGCACTCCAGCGCGGATCCATCTCCGGTTTCGCCTTATGGCGTCGTCGCGAGCGTGAACTACGTCACCGGTGCGTGGACGTTCGGAGGGTATTACCAACATGCCACGGCCGACAGCCTTACGCCGCAATCGAGGCGGGATACCGTTGACATCGCTGAGCTTGGCCTCTCCTATCTGATCGACAAGAACCATGACTTGCTCGGCAAGGACTACTATACGGATGTTAAGCTCTTTGCGAGCGTCTATTACTACCGTTTTCGCGGCGCGCAAAGCTCTAATCCGCGCGCGGAGCAAAATGGCACGGTATTCCTCGTCGGTGGCCGCTTTTCCTTTTTCTAGTCTCAATTTAACGACGAAAAACTTATAACTCATCATCAAATCCAAGCAAACCAAAGGGAATCCACATATGCACAAACCTAAAATATCGACCCTCATCACTTCGGCTAGTCTATTGGCGGCCGTAACGGCCGCCACATTACATGTAGAGGCTCAAGTTAATGTTCCGAAGCCGAGATACCCGTATGAGAAATGCTACGGGATTGCCAAGGCAGGCGAGAACGATTGCTTTGGGCAGGGGAATAGCTGCGGTGGTACGTCCAAGAAGGATCACGATCCCCAGGCGTGGATCTATGTCCCTGTCGGAACCTGCAAGAAAATCGTTGGTGGGAAATTATCGCCGACACGGTGAACGGAGATGTCATGGAGACGATCAATTTAAAGTCAAGTCACACCAATCCAGGTGCAGTCCGCCGGCGTTTCACGCGGCGGACCTCCAAGGGCCTTGAAAACACCGTGGGAATAGGCCTGCGCACATCGCATTGTCAGCGTTTCCTTGACCAGAACATTCCTCGGCCGGTTCCGTGGCTCGAAGTCCTCGCAGAAAATTACTTCGACCAGGGCGGCATCCGCCACAAAATGCTCTGCATGATAGCTGAGCACTATCCGATCAGCGTGCACGGTGTCGCGCTGTCGCTCGGTTCTTCTGAGGGGCTTGATTTGGAGCATCTCGAACGCTTGGTTTCGCTCGTAGAGGATGTTGGCGCATGCCTGGTGTCCGAGCATCTGGCCTGGAGCCGGTTGGGGGATATCTATTATAACGAACTTCTCCCGCTGCCCCTGACGCATGAAACTCTCGACGTAGTGTCGAGGAACATCGATCGCGCTCAGGATCGCCTTGGCCGGACGATCCTCGTCGAAAACCCTTCCGGGTACCTTAGGTTCGAAGAATCGGCCATGACCGAAGCGACATTTCTCACGCGCCTCACAGAGCGAACCGGTTGCGGGCTCCTGCTCGACGTCAACAATCTGTTCATTAGCGGCTTCAATTTAGGGACTGACACTGCCGAGTGGTTGTCCGCTGTCCCGGCGGACGTGATTGGCGAAATCCATCTTGCCGGTCACGAACTTGG
>DASXLU010000409.1:0-2626 GCA_036496065.1 Candidatus Acidiferrum sp. | reverse complement strand
GGCGCCGCCCAACGGAGATGGACCCCATTTTCCGCCACCTCTGCCTCGATTGAAGAAATTCTCTCTGGCACCGGAAACAGGCTAACCGTCACATCGTTCGAACTTGGCGAGGTTTTTTTATCCGAAACTCTGGCTCGCACCCGGTACACCACGGTCATCCCGGCATCCTTGCGCACGTCTGCGGGTTCAACCGGGTCCTCAAACACTACTTTGTTCTTCTGCTGGTAATTCGATACCAGGGAGCCAGGGATGGTATCCACCACGCGAAACGATTTTGGATTCACCGTGCCGTCCGGCTTCAGCCCGCCGCGCAATATCTCCAGCGTCGGCACTTCTTTCAGCCTTTCGCTCAACGTGCTCTTGCCGGGCGGCGTGAACGTCAGTTCTACGGCATCGCCAGCCTGATGCGCAGCCAGGTCTGTTATTGCCACTGGAATCTGCGGGGAAGGAGGTGTTGGCTCTCCAGGCGCGCCGCATCCGGTCAGAAGAATCGGAAGGGCCCAAATGAGCCACGCCGCCAGCGAAATTGCCAGGCAGTGGTTTCGGCGTGATGCGCGGGTGCGTCCCGGGCTGCGCGTTTGCATTTGAGTTGAAGTGAAGCTCAGAGAATATAACGGCTCAGGTCTTGATTCTTTACGATATCGGCAAGTTGCTTGGTCACGTACGCCGCATCCACCTTCACATTTTTCTTCTTCAGGTCCGGCGCCTCAAACGAAAGCTCGTCCAGCACCTTCTCCAGAATCGTGTGCAACCGCCGTGCGCCAATGTTTTCCGTTTGTTCGTTTACGCTGGTGGCAAATCGCGCAATCGATTGCACCGCGTCTTCGGTGAACTGCAGCTTCACGCCTTCCGTTTCCAGCAACGCGATGTATTGCTTCAGCAGCGCGTTTTTGGGCTCCGTCAAAATTCTCACGAAGTCTTCTTCCTTCAGCGACTGCATTTCGACGCGAATCGGCAAGCGCCCTTGCAGTTCGGGGATCAGGTCCGAAGGCTTGGTCACATGAAACGCGCCCGCCGCCACAAACAAAATGTGATCGGTGCGAATCATGCCGTAACGCGTGTTGACGGTTGTTCCTTCGATGATCGGCAGAATGTCTCGCTGCACTCCTTCGCGTGACACATCCGGCCCATGCCCTGCTTCTCGCCCCGCCACCTTATCGATCTCATCAATGAAAATGATGCCCATCTGCTCGGCGCGTTCCACCGCGATGCGCGTTACCTGCTCCATATCCAGCAGCTTGTTTTCTTCTTCCTGGATCAAATATTCGAACGCATCCGCGATGGACATCTTGCGCTTTTTCTTTTGTTGCCCGAAGAACCCGCTCAGCATGTCCTTCAGGTTTACGTCCATCTCTTCGATTCCCTGGTTCGAAATAATTTCGAACGAAGGCATGGCCCGTTCGCGTACTTCCAGGTCCACCATGCGCTGGTCCAGCTTGCCCTCACGCAGTTGCGCCCGCAATTTCTCGCGAGTCCTTTGCGTTTGCTCGCGCTGCGCGGCCAAATCGGCTTCCGACGTTCCCGGTGCCGGTGAGGGCGGCGCTGGCAACAACAAATCCAGCACGCGTTCTTCCGCCGCTTGCTCGGCGCGGTCGGCCACTTCATCCAGCTTCTCTTCGCGCACCATGTCGATCGCGGTTTCTACCAGGTCGCGCACCATCGATTCCACATCGCGGCCCACATATCCGACTTCCGTGTATTTCGAAGCCTCCACCTTTACGAACGGGCAGCCCGCCAGTCGTGCCAGCCGCCGCGCAATTTCCGTTTTGCCCACGCCGGTCGGCCCAATCATTAAAATATTCTTCGGCAGCACATCTTCCGCAATCTCGGGTGGGAGCTTTTGCCTGCGCACGCGATTCCGCAGCGCAACCGCCACGGCTCGCTTTGCCGCAGCCTGCCCGACAATGTACTTGTCCAGCTCCGCCACAATTTCGCGCGGTGTCATGTCGTCCAATGCCGGCAGTATTTCCGCGTCTTCGGGCCGCCCAGTTCCGTTAGCTCCAGGAACCAGCGTGATTTCTTTTTCAGACTTTGTTGCCATAAATTTTCGATACCTTGCCTGTGCCAGAGCTACTTACCCTGGCGCCCCTGTTAGATTTCTTCCACTGTGAAGTTTGCGTTCGTGTAGATGCAAATTTCGCTGGCGATCCGCATCGCCTCGAGCGATAGATCCTTTGCCGAAAGCTTGGAATGCTTGATCATGGCGCGCGCCGCCGCCAACGCGTAAGTCCCGCCCGACCCAATCGCGCATAGCCCATCATCGGGCTCAATCACGTCACCGTTGCCGGATAGCACGAACGTTGATTTCGCGTCCGCAACCACCAACAGCGCTTCCAGATGCCGCAGCGCGCGGTCTTTACGCCACTCTTTGGCCAGTTCTACCGCGGCTTTTTGCAGATTTCCCGAGTGCTCCTGGAGTTTTCCTTCGAAGCGTTCGAATAGCGAAATGGCATCCGCCGTCGACCCCGCAAAACCTGCCACCACTTTATCGTTATACAGCCGCCGGGTCTTTCGCGCGGTATGCTTCATCACGTGATCGCCCATAGTTACTTGTCCATCCGCGATCAGCACCACTTTGTTGTCTTTGCGTACGCACAGCACGGTTGTGCCGTGCATCTCTGCTGCT